>JAAYAV010000444.1 GCA_012719195.1 Anaerolineae bacterium
AGGTTGAGGTTGCCGAAGTGCATGACGAAGAGGTCAGAGAACATGAACGCCACTGCCCCGAGAAGGGCCGGCCCCTGAGCCAGGGCCAGGCGCGGCCAGCGGCGCAGGGCAGTGTAGGTGAAACCGCCCGCGAGCCAGAGATGGACTACGCCCAGGGCCTCGATGTCGACGTAGGTGGGCTGCGGGCGCAGGGCAAACAGCAGCAGGTTGATCGGGTAGAGGAGGCCGTTCTGGACGTCACCTACGAAAGGCATTCCGGAGAAGGCGTAGGGATTCCAGAGCGGCACTTCCCCGCTATGGAGAGAGCGGGCGGCGAAGGCATAGTAGGGGTAGAGGAAGGAGGCCAGGTCTCCGCCGCCGGCAGGCGTGTAGGCGTCGCCGGAAACGACACGCCAGTGGAACCCTAACGCCAGAAGCGCGAGGAGAAGCCAGGCACCGGCCTCACGCCACCAGGGTCGAGCGCCGGCCCGGGCGTACAGCGTCAGCAGTGCGGTGGCGACTAGGGCCAGAGCCAGAACGATCACGGCCGGTCCTCGACGCCGAGCCCTGTCCCTCGTTCCGCCCGGTGACGATCACCCCGTCTCATAACCTCGCGCCGCAGCAACTGGCTCCTACTCCTCGATGGCTACCGGGCGACAGGGGGTGCCGCTCAGCCCGGGGATGTTGAGGGGCAGACAGATCAGGTCAACGTACGGCTGGCTCAGCCGGCGGAGGTTGGCAAGCGGCCCGAGCAGCAGGGCCCCGGCATCGAATATGAGGTGGTTGAGGCCCTCGCGCCCGTAGGGGTCGCTGTTGCTGGAGATGTCGACACCGAGGATCGCGGGCTTACGACCCGCCAGCCACTCCATGGCTTCGCGGGTGAAGTGCGGGCTGTCCCAGTAGTAGCGCGGGTCGTCCCACATGCGGTCCCAGCCGGTGGCGACCAGAATCGCCATTCCGGGCTCGATGGGAGCTGCCGCCTTCTGCAGCTCCTCCTGCTCGATGACGCCGCGCCGGGGCTTCTCCTCGAGTTGGAGCACCACCGCTCGAGCGAAGAAGCGGTCCAAGGGGATCTCCTCGATGGTGGGGCGGTCAGGCTGAAGGTGCGCCGCCGTCTCTATGCTGGTTCCGAGCAGGTTCGGAGCGTGCAGCACGTGGGCGTCCCAGCCGTCCCGCTCCAGCGACGCCACCCGCCTTATCCGAACCTCGGGGAGCGGAGCCCCGTAGGTCCACATGCCTTCACGGATGGGACCGCTCAGATCAAACCGACGCATACACGGACGCTCCTTCGGTGGATGGAACTCATTGTGCCACAAGGGGCCGCCGGTCGTCCACGCGCGGGGAGGGGTGACGGTGCTGCCTCCGGGCCTGCTGCTTGACGCAATCCCTACCGGCTGACTATCATCTTCGTGTATCATTCACGCGCCGGTGTGGCGGGAGGAGCAAGCGATGACGGGCAACGTCGAGGAGTCATCACGTCCCGAGGCTCCCATCGCAGTTGGAGTCGGCGCCGCCGAGGGGACCGACGGACGTAAGGCGGTCCAGACGGCTCTGGAGTCCGCTCTCGGATCACTGGGCGAGCCGCCGGCTCTGGTGGTGCTATCGGCGGGGACCGGCTATGACCTGAGGGAAGTGATCAAGTGCGCGACGGCGCTCTGTGACCCCTCCCTACTGATTGGGGGTTCGGTCGCTGCGCCCATTTTCACCGAATCCGGCGTACTAGCGGGCGAGCGGGGACGGGTCGTTGGCGCCTTGGCGCTGAGCGGGCCGGGGGTTCGGGCCGGTGTCGGGGCCGCAGACCTGAGTCGCGCTCCTCGCCGCGCCGGCGAAACAGCGGCCCAACTGGCGCTGGACCAGGCCAGGCATCGGGAACGCTCTCCGCGGGCGATGCTTGTCTTCATGCCGCCTGGAGCCGAGGAGCAAGTGTTGCAGGGGGTGGTGACGGTCGTGGGCCGGGGTGTGCCGCTTTGGGGATGCACAGTGGCGGACGAGGACCTCAGCGGCCGCTGGGCTGTCTTTCACCATGGGACGGCGGATCCCGGCGCCGTGACGGTCGCCGTGCTCTACGGGGAGTTCCTCGCCGGCAGTGCGTTCGGCTCGGGATACTGGCTAAGCGCGAGCTCGGCCTCTGCCTCTGAGGTGGATGGCCGCATGGTGGGCAAGTTGGATGGCAGTGCCGCCGCCGACGTCTACGCGGCCTGGCTCGGCGCTGACCCGGGCGATCTGGTCGGGGCCGAGTTGCGCCGGCGGGCCGTGTCTCAGCCCTGGGGCGTGGAGGACGCTCGTAGCCAGCATCTGCTTGTCAAGGAGCCGGGCACCTTGGCGGGCACCGGCAGTGTGGGCCTTTTCGCCGATGTCCGCGAGGGCGAGACGGTGCGGCTGCTCTCTTCCACGGCAGAGTCGCTCCTTGCCGCCACCAGCGCTGCCGCAGCCGAGGCCTTGGGCCGAGCCAGCCTGCCGGCTGGCCTCGTACGCGGCGTGCTCCTGGCTCATGGTGCAGGGCGAGCTTTGTCTCTTCGCGAAAGGGTCCGCTCCGTGCCCGCACAGCTGCTCCCGGTCACGGGTGGCGCCCCGGTTCTGGGGATGTCCGGCTACGGCGAGCAGTCGTCGCTTCCCGATGGCCGGCCGGCGCACCTGAACCTCTCGGTCTCGATCTTGGCGCTCGGCGGATGAGCCTGGCGCCTACGTCAGGCGGGCAGCGGCCAGTCGCCCTCGCAGATGGTTTAGGATCTCCAGGTACTCGGGTGACCGGTAGTCGGGGTAGGTCCAGGGCCAGGGCTCGAAGCCTCCGCGACGGTACGCGAGCGTTACCTCGGCGTAGATTCCCTGGCCGAGGTAGACACGATGAGCCTGGTCCTTGGTGGTGGCCAGCACTAGCTTGCCCAGGGTGATGTAGCCGGGGTCGAGGTTGATGCGCCGGCGCCCGTCGACGGCATACTTCTGTTCGATGGTGTTGGTGAGGCACTTCGTCTCGGCCAGGCGGTCGGGTGGGAATGGGTCGGGGTAGGAGATAAAGCGCCGGCGGATCCCCGCGCCGAGCTCACGATCGTAGTAGGCGGTGTAGGCGAAGGGAATCAGAGGGCTCACGTAGTCCGGGGTGCCGAGATGCGGCCCGAGCGCCTCGGTCACTGCATCCATCAGGTCTTCGTCGGCGCTGAGCATCCCTACCACCAGCCGCGCCGTCAGAGCCTCCCTCGCCGCCCCCAACGTATCCCTCCCTGGAGCCTAAGAGAAGCCCAGCCCCTTCTGACGCAGGCTGACGAAGCGTCCGCCGGCTATGATCAGGTGGTCGAGCAGGTCGATCCCGAGCAGCTTCCCCGTCTCGAAGAGGCGCTGAGTGGTCTCCACGTCCTCGGTCGACGGAGTGGGGTCGCCACTTGGGTGGTTGTGGATGGCGATCACGCCTGTGCCGTTCCGCCTAACCGCCTCGCGGAAGATCTCAGCCGCCCGCACGGGGGCGCTGTTAGCGGTCCCGCGGTAGAGCTTGTGGATGGCGAGCACCTGGTTCTTGGTGTCGAGCACCAGCACCCGCAGCTCTTCCTCGGTCAGCAGGCTCATCTCGGTGAGGACGAGACCGGCAGCGTCTCCCGGTCCCTGAATGGAGGGCTTGAGGTCGTCCACGGACGCAGCTAGGCGAATTCCCAGCTCGATGGCGGCGCGGATCTCGCAGGCCTTAGCCACACCAATGCCGTGCACCGCCGCCAGTTCCTCGACCGAGGCGCGCGCCAGGGCGGGCAGGCTGCCGAAGTGGCTGACAACTCGAGTAGCGAGGCTGATGACGTTCTCGCCCCGCGAGCCGGTGCGCATTATGATGGCGAGCAACTCGGGCGTGCTGAGTACGCCCGGCCCATAGGACTGGAGCCGCTCCCGTGGGCGCTCCGTCTCGGGCATCTCTTTCATGGTGGGACGGTACTGGCCGCTGAGGTCAGGAGCCATCGGCATTTCCTCGGAGTAGTTGCCGCAATCCTAGCAGGCAGCGTCCCGACTGTCACCGTAGGGGGAGACCATGACAACGCGGAAGGGTGCCGGGCCCGTGCTCATGATTGGCAACGCCCACATCGATCCGGTCTGGCTGTGGACGCGCTCGGAAGGACGCACCGTCACTCTCAACACCTTCCGCACTGTGGTGGCGCTTCTGGATGAGTACCCGGAAATGCGGTTCACATCCGCGCAAGCGCAGCTGTACGCCTGGGTGGAGGAAGACGACCCCGACCTCTTCGAGCGCATCAAGGAGTTGGTGGCCTCCGGCCGGTGGGAGATCGCGGGCGGCATGTGGGTACAGCCCGACTGCAATCTGCCCGGCGGGGAGGGGTTCGCCCGCCAATTGCTCTACGGCCAGCGCTACTTCCAGTCGCGCTTCGGCCAGGTGGCCTCAATCGGCTACAACGTGGACAGCTTCGGGCACGCCGGCACTCTGCCGCAGTTGCTCCGGGGCGCCGGCATTGACTGCTACGTGTTCTTCCGGCCTGATCCGCGCCAGGAAGTGGCCTTGGACGAGGACCTCTTCTGGTGGCAGGCTCCCAACGGCTCCCGGGTGCTGGCCTGCCGCCCGCCCAATCACTACTGCACTTGGGCGGGTGAGATCGAGAGCTGGATAGTGTCGGCCGTGGTCCACGCTCCCGAACGTGCCGGCGGCGTGCTTTGCTTCTACGGCGTGGGCGACCATGGCGGGGGTCCGACGCGGGATAACCTAGGCTCGATCCGTCTGGTCGCCGCCCGCGCTGATCTGCCGGAGATCCGGCACGGAACGGTGCGGGAGTTCTTCGACCGCGCTGCTCAGACGCGCGTGGACCTGGGGGCGCGGCGCAATGACCTGCAGCACCACGCTCCCGGCTGCTACTCGGCGCACTCCGACATCAAGCGCTGGAACCGACGCGCGGAGCACAAGCTGGTGGCGGCGGAGAAGGCGACAGCGGTGGCTGGGGTGCTGTCCGGCGGTCCCACGGCAGGGACGATGGCCTTCGAGGAAGCCTGGCGCTTGGTGCTATTCAACCAGTTCCACGACATCCTGGCGGGCTCCTCCATCGTCGAGGCTTACGACGACGCCCGCGAGGACCACGCTGAGGTGGATCGCTTGGCCGAGGGAGTGTCGCAGGCTGCCCTCCGTAGGTTGGCCTCCATCACTGACTGCTCCGGCCCCGGCAAGCCCGTCATCCTCTTCAATCCCAGTTCCTGGGATCGTCGCGAGCTTGTGTTGCTACCCGCTGAGGGCGACGCCGCTGCGGTCGCTGGGGAGCCGGTGTCCACGCAGCGAGCGGCCAATGGCGACCTCCTAGTGGACGTCGGTCTTCCCGCCCTCGGTTCTGTGTGCCTTCACCTGAGCGATGCACCGGTGACCAACCCTCCCAGCAGCCGACCAACGGTGGGCGACGGCGTGCTGGAGAACGAGTTCTGGCGCCTGGAGGTGGACGCACGTACCGGGGACTGGGTGTCGCTGCGGGACAAGGAGGCCGGCGTTGAGCTGCTGTCCGAGCCGGCGAACGCCCTCGTAGTCATGGACGATCCCAGCGACACGTGGAGCCACGGCATCAGCGGCTATCACGTGGCCGTGGGCCGGTTCGCCGACGCCACGGTGGAGTCGCTCGAGGCGGGGCCGCTGCGGGCCTCGCTGCGCATCCGGCGGCGACATGGGCGCTCCAGTGTGGAGGAGACGGTCTCGTTGGCAGCAGGCGACCGTGCCATCGCGGTGACTTCGCGGATCGACTGGCATGACACCAGGAAAGCGCTGAAGCTCTCGTTTCCAGTGGCCCTCGACTACCCCGTGTGCACATACGAGGCCCCTTACGGGGTGACGGCGCGTGTGCCGAACGGACACGAGGAACCGGGCCAGACATGGGTGGACGCCACCGGAGTGGCCCACGATGCTGACGGTCGGCCGGTCCCCTATGGCCTGGCCCTGGTGAATGACAGCAAGTATGCGTACGACATTAAGGGAAGGGCCCCTGCCCGCGGTCGCGAACGGGCCGACGTGGAGATGCGCTTGACCATCCTGCGCTCGCCACCGTACGCGTTCCATGACCCACGGCCCTACGACCCGCGCGAGAGCTA
>JAAYAV010000445.1 GCA_012719195.1 Anaerolineae bacterium
CCATCGGCGAGTACATGCGCGCCGTCACCCGGGCGGGCCAGGCGGTCTACCTGACCCCGGTGCGGCCCGATCACGCCACCCTGCACTACCTTCTGCGCGACGTGGACGGGCCACGCACGTTCGACGGTCGCCAGACGTTCGTGCTGCCGCCGGGCGCCGCCGGCCCGGTGCACTATGTCATCCTCACCCAAGAGGACGACCGCAGCACAGACACCGTCTCGTTCTTCCATCCCGACGCGGTCGTGGAGCGCGCCTTCCTGGACCGCGACGGCAATCCCTACGCCGTGGCGATGATGGGCCGCGAGCCTGCTCTCGCCTCTCACCGGCTGCGGTCGGTCGAGCCGGCCCGTTGGGCGGAAGGCATGACCCTGGTGGGCCTGCGCATCACCGAGGAGAAGGAGCCCCACGGCCTGCGCCTCGATGCCCTCTGGAGCTCCGATACTGAGATCGGACAGGACTACACCGCCTTCTTCCATCTCATTGGCCCACCCAATCCGGAGTCCGGTGCTGCGCTCTGGGCTCAGTCCGACGCCATGCCCGGCGGAGGGACTTACGTCACCACCCAGTGGCGGGTGGGCGAGATCGTGGTGGACAGGCACTGGCTGGCCGTGCCCGAGGACATCCCCGATGGCGAGTTCCAACTCATCGCCGGCTGGTACCTGCTCGCCACCCACGAGCGAGTGCCCTTGCTACACCCTCAGCCGGGCCAGGATCACCTGGTGCTCGGCAGCTTCAGCGCCATCGACGGCGACCTCGACCGCTAGCGTCCCACCGGTGCTTCCCTGTTACCGCTGGCGGGGCTACAATGGCCACCGGGGACGGATCATAGCCGCCCCCGTTCGATCTAGGAGGTCCCGAGATGCGCGGAACCCTGGTACGGTTGCGGCCCATAGCGCGCGAGGATCTGCCTCGCTTCGTGGCCTGGATCGCCGATCCGGAGGTGCGCCGCTTCCTCAGCTTCTACCGTCCTGTGTCTCTGGACGCCGAGGAGCACTGGCTCGAGGGCCTCAGTAAGGCCGGGAACCAGGAGGTCTTCGCCATCGAGACCCTGGAAGGGCGCCACATCGGCAGCGTGGGCCTCCACGACATACACCCGCGCTACCGTTGCGCCGAGGCCGGGATCTTCATCGGCGAGCGCGAGTACTGGAACAAGGGCTACGGCACCGACGCCATGCGCCTCCTGCTCGACTTCGGTTTCGGCCAACTGAACCTGCACCGCATATTCCTGCACGTCCATGCCGGCAACCAGCGCGCGATCCGGTCCTACGACAAGTGTGGCTTCGTCCGCGAGGGTCTGCTCCGGCAGGCGGTCTACAAAGACGGCGAGTACCAGGACGTCATTGTCATGGCGATTCTGAAAGCGGAATACCGTTCCATCGAAGGAGAGGCATAGTGACCGGCAGTATCAAGCTGTTCAGCGGCCGCGCCAACCTGGCCCTGGCGCAGGAGATCGCCGACCGCCTGGGCATCGGCCTGTGCGGCGTGGACATCATCGACTTCCCCAATGAGAACATCTTCGTGCGGCTGCACCAGAGCGTTCGCGGGCAGGACGCCTACATCATCCAGCCCACCTACCCGCAAGTGAACCGTAGCATCATGGAACTGCTGATCATGATCGACACCCTCAAGCGAGCCAGTGCCGGCCAGATCACCGTGGTCGTTCCCTACTACGCCTACGGTCGCACCGACAAGAAGGACCAACCCCGCGTGCCCATCACCGCCCGCCTGGTGGCCGACATGATCACCACCGCCGGGGCCGACCGCGTGGTAACCATCGATCTGCACGCCGGCCAGATTCAGGGCTTCTTCAACATACCGGCCGATGAACTGACAGCCTTCCACCTGCTGTGCGACTACCTCAAGGAGAAAGACCTCAGCAACGCCGTCATCTCCACCGCCGACCTGGGCTTCGCCAAGAAGGCGCGCAACTACGCCGAGGCCCTCGACCTACCCCTGACCTTCGTTGAGAAGCGCCGCTCTGGCCGCAAGGGCAGCACCACCGAGTCTCTCACCGTGATCGGCGACGTGGAAGACAAGGACTGCATCATCGTCGAGGACGAGATAGCCACCGGCGGTACCGTGGTCAGTGCTGCGGACATCCTCAAGCAGCACGGCGCCCGCTCCGTCTACATCGCCTTCACCCACCCAGTGTTGGCCGGTCAGGCTACCGAACGGCTCGCCGAAGCCGGCGTCACCGAACTGATCACCACCAACACCATTCAGATTCCGCCCGAGAAGCATATCCCCAACCTGACCGTACTCTCCGTGGCCGGGCTCCTCTCCGAGGTCATCCGTCGCATCCACTACGGCATCTCTGTCGGCGAGCTCTTCGGGGAGTAGACTCACGTCGCTGCGATGACCCAGGAGGAACCGTTACCGCTCGATATCATCGCCATCGGCGAAGCTCTCGTGGAGATAATGCGGCCGGAACGCGAGCAGCCGCTCGATCTGCCGGCTCCCTTCGTGGGACCTTTCCCCAGCGGTGCGCCCGCCATCTTCGCCGATGCCGCCGCCCGGCTCGGCGCCCGTACCGGCTTCATCGGCGTCGTGGGCGACGATGACTTCGGCCTCTGCCTCCGCCGGCGGCTGACCGAGGATGGCCTCGAGCTCGCCTGTCTGCGCGTCTCCGAGACCCACACCACCGGTTGCGCCTTCGTGGCCTACTTCGATGACGGCAGTCGCCGCTTCCTCTTCCACCTCCGCCACGCCGCCGCCGGCACGCTGAGCCCGGAGGACGTCCCGTCGGAGTACTTCCGCGGCAGCCGCTTCTTGCACGTGATGGGCTCGGCTCTGGCCCTTAGCGACGCGTCGCGCGAGGCGTGCTACCGAGCCGTACGCTTGGCCAAGGCCGCCGGCGCCCGCGTCAGCCTCGACCCCAACCTGAGGCCAGAACTCCTGGGCCTGGACAAAGTACGAGCCGTCTGCGCTCCGGTCCTCGAGGTCGCCGACGTCGTACTGCCCTCAGGGGCGGAGGCGCGCATGCTCACCGGCGCCGACGACGACGAGGCGGCCGCACGGGACCTGGCCCGCCCGGGCCGAACCGTCGCGCTGAAACGCGGCGAAAAGGGCAGCGTAGTCTTCCAGGCGGGGGAGAGGTTCGAGGCGGCCGCCTTCCCGGTCGTGGAGGTAGACCCCACCGGCGCCGGCGACTGCTACGACGCCGCCTTCCTGGTGGGCATGCTGCGAGGATGGGACCTGTCGCAGGTGGCTCGATTCGCCAACGCCGCCGGCGCGCTCGCCGTCACGCGTTTGGGTCCCATGGAAGGGGCGCCCCGTCTAGACGAGGCCCTGGCTCTGGCCGGCATCGCGAGCCAGTAGAGAGCGGCCACCTGTACAAGTGACCGCCGCGTTGCTGACCCTATTGCTCTGGAGCGCCTAGTTGGGGCTGGACACATGCTCCTGACGCTTGCGGTGGTAGCTGAGGGCGAACCGCCCCAGTGAGACCGCCGCTGTGCCCACGATGGCCGCTCCGAGCACGGTATTGCGCCCCGGCAACCGAACCCCCGCCATGATTCGTTCCAGGTCGGCCTCGTCCCAGGCTCGCTCGGCGAGGCGCCGGATGCGCGCCAGCGAGTCGCGGCTCAGCTCAACGGGAGCCACCGCCAGGAACACCTCCTCCGCCAAGGCCATCAGCGCTGCCAGATCCTGATCCTGCACAGCCTGTAGCGTCCGGGCCTCCGCTAGTCGGTCGCTCAGCAGCAGCTGAGCGTGCTCGTCGAGCAGGTTAGCCTCCTTGCGCTCGGCGAACCGCTCCCAATCGCTGACCACACTCCAAAGCCTCATCCGCACACCTCCAGGACTACCCTAGTCCCCATCATCAGGCGCGAAACCGCTCCCCTCTAGCTCCCGGCGCAACGCAATCAGGGTGCGGTGATACAGGGACTTGACGGCGCTCTCCGTCTTCCCCATGACCTCCCCGATCTCGGCGTTAGACAAGTGCTCGTTGAACTTGAGCAGAACCAACTGCTGCCTGTCCTCCGGAAGCCGCCTAATGGCTTCCAGCAACGCCCGGGCGCGCTCGTTACGCACCGCTGCCGTCGCCGGAGCCTCCACATCCGCCCGCTGGCTGACCAGGCTCTCCAGCGGCACCGTTTGCCGCCGCGACCGATCCCGGTGGAAGTTGGCCACGAGGTTGTGCGCGATGCGGTAGAACCAGGCCGATATCGGTACCCCGCGGGACTCAAAGCCGGCTACATTGGCCAGGGCGCGCTGGAAGGTGCGTGCCGTCAGGTCCTCCGCGTCGTGGCGGTTGCCCACCCGGTAGTACACGTAGTTGTAGATTCGACCCACGAAACGCTCGTACAGATCCCCGAAAGCTTTCGGATCGCTCTTGGCGGCCTCTATTGCCCGAGCGTCGTCGTGGTCGGCACTGCCGTTGCCCTCTTGCATGCCCCAATAGTAGACACTGAACCGCTCTCGCACAATAGAACCCCACCCCGCCGTCCGCGTTGCGAGCCCGCGCAGGCACGACCAAGCGACAGGCGGGGTCACTCGCGCTACAATGCCGCCCGCAAGGAGGACACTCATGACGGAACCCACCCCCCTCGAGGTGCACCGCGCCGCCCTCGTCATCGACGGCCACTGCGACTCCCTCTTCGTGCCCTTTGGCCAGCGGCGGGACATCACCACACGGGCCGACTTCGGCGACGTGGATGTGCCGCGGCTGCTGGAAGGGGGCGTCACCGGCCAGTTCATGGCCCTTCTGGTGAACGACGAGCGTGGCGGAGCTGCCCGCGCCCTGGAGGGGATCGACCTCCTCTACAACGCTATCGAGCGCTCTCGCTCGCTGACGCTGGCCACGCGGGCGGAGCACCTGCGCGAGGCCAAGGCCGCCGGCTGTGTCGCCGCCATTCTCCACGTAGAGGGAAGCGACGCCCTGGAGGGTCGACTCTCCTCCCTACGCCTGCTCCACCGTCTGGGGGTCCGCTCCCTCGGCCTCACCCACAACGCCCGCAACCGCGCCGGCGACGGCATCGACGAGGCCGCTACCGGGGGTGGGTTGTCTTCCTTCGGTAAGGCCGTCCTCGCCGAACTGGACCGTTTGGGCATGCTGGTGGACATTTCCCACCTCTCCCCGGCGGGCGTGCAGGACGTCTTCGCCCAGCACCGGCTGCCGGTCATCGCCAGCCACTCCAACGCCTTCGCCGTCCACCCCCACCCACGCAATCTCAGCGACCAGGAACTGGAACAGCTGGCCGCCACTGGGGGCGTGGCCTGCGTCACCTTCGTCGCCGACTTCCTCAACGACGGCGTCCCCACCCTCGACCACGTCCTCGACCACATCGACCACATGGTGCGCGTCGTCGGGCCGGAGCACGTGGGGATCGGGTCCGACTTCGACGGATTCCAGGGGGTGCACCCGACGGGCCTGGAGGACATCACCTGCTATCCCGCCCTCACGGCTGGGCTGCTTGCGCGTGGGCATTCCCCTGCCGCGGTGCGGTCCATCATGGGCGGCAATCTGCTCCGCGTCATCGAGCACGCCTGCAGCTGAGCCGCGTCGCCCCGGCCACAGCCACCGGGAAAGGAGAGGTCAGGTGCCCGCCATCAAGCTAACCATCATCGGAGCCGGCTCGGCGTTCACCTTCCACGTCATGTCCGACCTGGCGCGGCAGCCGGCCCTCGCCGGCAGCACCGTCGCCCTGATAGACACCGACGCCGAGGCCCTGGGCCTGTCCGAGCGCATCGCCGCTCGGATGGTGGAGGCCGCCGGCGCCCAGCTCAACATCCAGGCGAGCACGGACCGGCGCCGGCTGCTCCCCGGCAGCGACTTCGTTCTCATCACCATCTCGGTGGGCGAGCCCTGGGCGCGGGAGCGCGACGTCGCCATCGCCGAGGAGTACGGCATCTACCAGCCCACCTCGCAGACGGTGGGGCCGGCCGGCTTCACCCGCGGCTTGCGGGTGGTGCCGCCCGCGGTGGAGATCGGGCACGATATCGCTGCGCTCTGCCCGCAGGCCGTCGTGCTCGATCTGGCCAACCCCTTGTCGGCCGTCTGCCGCGCCCTAACGCGGGAGTGCGGTCTGCGCGTGATCGGCCTCTGCGAGCAGTGGTGGCTGGCGGTACCACCGCTGGCGCAGGTGCTAGGCGTAGAGGCAGAGCTGCTGGAAGTGTTCCCCGCCGGGATCAACCACCTCACCTTCGCCCTCTCCGCTATCCACCAGGGGCGCAATCTCCTGCCTGAGGCTCTGCGGCGGCTCTACGCGCCCGACGGAGCGGATGCCCTGGCGGCCCTGCCCGTATCTCGCGCTGTCTATGATGCTTTCGGGCTCTGGCCCCTCGGCACCGAGGCCCACATCGCCGAGTTCTTCCCCTACTTCCTCACCGACGCGAGCGGGGGAGGCGACGACTACGGGCTCTCCATCCGGCACACTACGGCGGCGCAGCAGGAAGCGCGCCGGGAGGAGCGGCTGGCTTGGGCCGAAGGGCGGGAGCCGGTAGACGACCTACTGGCCCCATCCGGCGAGAGCGCAGTCCCCATCATCGCCTCGCTCGCGGGAGTCACACCGCCCGCCTGGCACGTGGTGAACGTGCCCAACGCCGGGCTGATAGACAACCTGCCGGCGGAGGCCATCGTGGAACTGCCCGCCTGGGTAGACCCCACCGGCGTCCGCGGGGCCAAGGTCGGGCCGCTGCCCCAGCCCTTGGCGCACCTGCTTGCCACCCGGGCAGTCCAGCAGGAACTGCTCATCGACGCCGCTCTCTCCGGAGACAGGACGTTGGCCCTGCGCGGGCTGCTGCTCGACGCCCAGGTCACTTCGCTGGAGGCGGCCGGCGCCATTCTTGAACGCTCCCTCGCCGCCGGTGCTGCCTGGCTGCCCCGCTTTCACCCCACCGAGAGCTAGGCCCTAGCCCATCACGCCACCGAGCCGGCCCAATGAGCCGGCTCGGTTACTGGCTATGCTCCTGCTGCGCTAGAACGTGGTGGTCTCGCTCGGCAGATCGGGTTCGCTCGGAGCCACCACCTCCGAGGTCAGGTTCTCGTGCCAGTACTGGCCGGTGATGTGGGCCGACACCAGCATGCCCCAGAAGTAGGTCACGAAGACGCCGATGACGCAGGCGATCACGCCGAAGCCGGCGATCAGGCCGGCCACCCAGGTCACCAGCAGCACGATGATGTAGCTGCCCAGGTTGGCCGTTGCCACCCGCCACAGCTCTGCCAAGTTGAAGGTGGCGCCGAAATCGCGCGTCATGGCGTAGCGCATGGTGATCGCCGGGTAGAACAGCCCGACCACGAAAGCATAGGCGGACGCGAGTAGCCCGACCAGAGCCGCCCCAAGCCCGAACATGGTGGCGCCGGCATCGCTTCTGATGTTCTCGGAGATGGTGCTCAGGCTGGCGCCCAGGCAGCCACTCAGCAGCGTGGCGGGCAGCATGAACACGAAGAAGATCACCAGCAACACCAAGCCCTGGACGAACTTGTCACCCAGGTCGTCCCAAGCCGGGAGCGCGTCCTCCCGACCGGCCGCTGCCCGCCGCACCACCTCGAGGGTGTAGCCCACCAAGAAGGGGATTCCCACCAGGGCAATGCTAAGCAGAGCGAAGAGGGCGCCGATGAGGATCTTCCCCACCCAGTCCTTGTCATCGAACATGAAGGTAAATGACTTGCCGAAGTCCATGCGCTGCCTCCTACCCGGGTTAAGAAACCGGCTCAACGCGTAGCATTATAGACCGACCAACGCGCCCGCTCAACCGCGCTAGGCCCGTCAGCAGGGCGATTGCATCCAGTGGTCCCCCGTCACGCGAAGCGCGCGCAAGCCTGCTGTGAGCCCGCAAACGCGACGCGCTAGGTCCCCGCGCCGGCCCGGCCTTGTCATTCCGAGCGAAGTGAGGAATCTACCCTTGGAGACCGGCAGGCTCTTCGGCCCCCGCCACTGTTCCAGTCGCGCAGCGGGCCTCAGAGTGATGCGATGAGGCCGTTAGGTCGCTCCCGAGACGCGTCATGAGCCCGCGCGGTCGCCGTTCCGGTCAAGATGCAGTAGTCCCCCACCTTGCCTGCACCGGAACGGCTACTGCTATACTGGCCCCTCATCAATCGCGGACAGCAGAGGTAGCGATGCCCGGCGGCACAGCAGCACCGATCACTCCCACCACTTCCGGCACCGGGCGGACCCCTGCTTCCGGGTTCCTCACCGTCGTTGTCTTCGGTGCCAGCCTGGCCCTGCTCTCCCTGCTCTCCCAGGCCAGAGCGCCGGAGCCCGGGACCGCCCAGGCGACCCCGACAACCTCGGGCGCCCCCACGGTCCTAAGCCTCGCGACCCTCCCTCCCACCGTCGCCGCTCCTGCCACCGCGACCGTCAACGTCCCCGCCACGAGCACGGCCGAAGCTACCTTAGCTCGCGCGGAGGCCACCGGCCTGGCCCGCGAGACGGTCGTGGCTCAGGCTCTGGCGGCGCAGGCAGAGGCGACCACCGAGGTGCGCGTCACCCAGGCTGCCACAACGGTGGCGCGCTACACCGCCGAGGCCCAGGCCCGCAGCGATGCGGCCCTCCAAGCCGCCGCCGCGGCTACGGTGCAGGCAGAAGAAGCCGAGGCCGCGTATGCCGCCGCTCTCTCCGCCACCGCCCAAGCCGAGGCCGAAGCCAACGCCGCTGCTCCTGCGCCGGAAGCGGTGGCTCAAGCCGAGCCCGTACCCGCGACGGCACCGGAGCCGGTGGCGGAACCGGCGCCCGCCGCCCATCCGGCCGTGCCGCGCCTCGTTCTCGCCAGTTACCTCGCCTGGTACGACGGCGACGGCTGGGACGACTGCAACATCAGCGCCGGCGACAAACCCGCCGAACCTTATGCCTCCGACGACCCGGCCGCCATCGGCCGCCACGTCCAGCAGGCCCTGGGCGCCGGCATTGACGGCTTCCTCCTGCACTGGTTCGCCCCCGGCGAGCGCACCGACGCCAACCTGGCCCAACTGCTCGCCCAGTCCGGCGGCACCGGCTTCCAGTCCTCGGTGGTCTTCCTCCGCCACCTTTGGCACGGCTCCCCTGGCCCCTCGCAGGACAGCCTGGCCGAGTCACTCTCCTACCTCATCGGCACCTACGGCGGGCATCCCAACTTCCTCCGCCTGGAGGGCAAGCCGGTGATCTTCTTCGCTGATATGCAGCGCGTGCCCGGCGGCAGCCCGGTGGAGGCCTGGCGGGCCATCCGCGATCGAGTGGACCCCGATCGACAGACGTGGTGGATCGCCGAGGGACTGGATCCGTCGTACCTCTCGGTCTTCGACGGCCTCTACGTCTACAAGATCACCCACGCCACCGACCCCGGCTGCTACGCGAAAGCGGGCCGCTGGGCGGAGTGGGTGCGCTCGGCGGAGCAAACCTACGGCAGCCCCAAGCTCTGGGTAGGCACCATCTCCCCCGGCTACGACGACACCCGCGCCGGCTGCAAGTCGGACGCCCGTGTGCCTTCGGCGGCCCAAAGACGGGAACGGGACTCGGGCACCTTCTACCGCGCCACCTATGACGCTGCCGCCGCCAGTGGGCCGGACTGGCTGCTGGTGCAGAGCTTCAACGAATGGGTGGAGGGCACTTATGTCGAGCCCAGCGCCCAGTACGGCGACCTTTACCTGCAGTTGACGCGCGAGTTCGCCGCCGCCTTCAAGTAGGGGCCGGCGGGCGCCGGCCGCGCTACGAGCCGGCCGGGCGGTGTTGTATCATTACCTGATCGTCCCCATCGAGGTTGAGCTATGTCGGATGCGGAACAGTCCGGGACCGGCGCGGTGGCCGTCGTCACCGGAGCCGGGCGCGGGATCGGCCGCGCTCTCGCTCTCGCCCTGGTCCAGCAGGGCATGATGGTCGTCGCCGTCGATATCGACTTCTCCGACCCGCCCGCAGCGGGCATGGTCGAGATGCGTGCCGACCTGGCCAACCCGTACAGCGTCGAGCGCCTGGCGCGCGAGGTCCTCTCCGAGCACGGAGTCCCCAGCCTGCTGGTCAACGGCGCCGTTGTCACCCCCGTGGCTTCCGTGACGGAGTTGCCGCCCGACGAGTGGGACCGGACGATGGCGGTGAACCTGCGCGGGCCCTTCCTTATGTGCCAGGCCTTCGTGCCGGGCATGGTTGAGCGTGGCACCGGCATAGTCGTCAACCTGGTCTCCGCCGGCGCCATGCCCTTCCGGTCCGCCTACATCGCCTCCAAGCAGGGCCTGGTCGGCCTCACCCAGTCTCTCGCCGCCGAGGTGGGAGAGCAGGGACTGCAGGTGATCGCCTTCGCTCCGGGGCTGGTGGACACGCCCGGACTGCGCGAGGCCGGCAGCCTGCTGGCGCCGCGCCTGGGCCTGACCCTCACCCAGTTCATGGAGATGGCCATCCCCGCTGAGCGTGCCGCCGAGGCGGCCCTCCTTCTCATCCGCCGGTTCGCCCGGGACTACCACGGCGAGATGGTGGACGGCCATACCATCCTCGAGCGTGCCGCTGCCGAGAGTACCACCGCGGACGCCATCGCTTCGGTGCCGCTTTCCGCCTCCGAGGCGGACACTCGCACCCGCGCCCAGCTACTGCGTGACGCCCAGCGCGTCACCGCCCGTCTTCAGGCCATCGTGGACCAGACCAGCGTCGAGCTGTCGCGGCTGCCGGTGTTCGCGCGGCCACTGGCCAAGCGCGGCTTCCGCCGCAAAACGGGACAAGACCCGGACTACTGGTCCCGCGCCCTGGTCGACCTTCAAGGACACTTGCGCCAGTCGGACCGTGTGCTCATTTCCGGCCGTGAACGACGCAAGCCCGGGCACCCCAACCTGCTGGAGGGGCTGCAGGCCCTGCGCCTCTACTACTCCGAGGCCCCCGGAGAGTCCCGCCGCTTCTCGCGCGATGAGGACGCCCACCGCTACTTGGTGGAGCAGAGCGAGGAAAGGCTGGCAGTGATTGACTCTCTGGTGGAGTTACTGGAGAAGCTGGGACCGTGAGCGAACCGGAGGGCGGCTGGGAGCTCATCAGTGAGGAGATCCGCCCCGTCCCGGGGAGCATCGACGCCGCCTCCATGGCGAGCGGCGAGCCCGGGATCCCGCTGCGCTTCACCTGGCGCGGCGACGCCCACGTCGTAGAGAAGGTGCTCCGGCGATGGAAGAGCACCGCCCGTGAAGGGGGCCGCGAGACGGGCGAGAAGTACGTTCGCCGGCACTGGGTCGAGCTCCTGACCACCACAGGCGAGCGCGTCGTCATCTACTGCGAGCGACAAGCCCGTAAGCGCGGGCAGTCGCGCTGGTGGATCTATCAGCGGGCGCGCCGCCCCAGCGACTAGGCCGGTCGACACTCCGTCCCCTACTGTCCGGGCTGGCTGAGAACGCTCCCCCACTCCAAGAATACGCGCGCCTCACCACCGGCCTCGAAGTACTCCACCCGCACCGTGTGCCGGCCCTCCGGCAGATCCGCCACTGCCTCGGACGTCGCGTATCCGGGCGTCCAGCGGTCAATCAGGAGCGCCTCATTGACCCACAGCCGCACGCCATCGTCGGCGCGCAGGCTGAACCGGTAGGTGCCGGCGGGCAACTCCAGTTCGCGCGTCCAGCGGGCGCTGAAGTTGTCCACTCCCACGCCGGGAGCCGGGTAGGCCTGGCCCCAGTCGAAGGCAACCATGTCGTCATCCCGGACGACGGCCGGCGTGCCGCTAACGTCGGTGTTGTTGAAGTACTCCCCCTTCCATCCGAAGAACACCGACGGCGTAGCCGGTGGCGTCGGGCTGGGGCTGGGGGTAGCCGACGGCGTGACGGTGGGAGAGGGCGTCGGCGATGGTGTGGCCGTGGCCGTGGGCTCCACGGTTGCCGTCGGGGCCGGAGTCGCCTCGCCGGGCGCAGGCACCGCGGTGGTCGTCGGCGCCGACGGGTCCAGCGTGCCGGCGCTCAACAGGAAGGGCACGCGCACCTCCAGTTCGCCCGCCCGGCCCACCAGTTCGACGCCGTCGCCGGTAGGGTACTCGTTGCGCCAGGCAACATCGCGCCGGAAGGAGCCATCGCCGCCGGCCAGCAGCCGGCCCAGCCAGAAGTCGCTACCGCCCCGGTTGGAGGTGATGAGAAGGGTCACGGCGGCATCGCGGGGCCAGCCCTCACCCAGGATGGCGAACCCACCGGCGCTGTGCTCCTGAACCCGGAGCGATGGTCCCGTGGCTGCCGGCGTCGCCATTGTTGCCACCGTCGCCGCCGGGGGCGTCACCGTCGGCTGCCGGCGCAACGCCGGAATGATCACCAGCCCCACCACCAGGGCCAGCGCCGCGCCCAAGGCCACAACCAGTATCCAGGTGTTGCTGCTCTCTTCTTCCACCCGCGAGTTCATGTTCCTTCCGTGTCTATCCTGATCCGGGCGAACCGGTGGCCGCCCAAGGTGTCGCGCTCAGACCATCCCCTCTAGGAGACGGTCGGCGATCGGCCGCTGTTCCCCCGGCAGGCGAATGGCGTTACCATAGCACCGAATCGCGCCCTGAGCACCACACTGCTGGGAGGCTACTAACCGATGCTGGTTATCCGCAACCGCTCAATGCGCTCGTTCCGCGCCGGGCGAGCCCGCTGGCATGGATGCTAACCTGCCGGCATCATGGCGAGTTCGGGCCACGCCCCAGGAACCACTTCCTGCCGAGGCCGCTGCTCTCCTGACCGAACTCCTGGCAGCGTGCGACCCTCATCCCGAAGTTCGCGCCATCAGCATCGAGGACAGCGAGGGCGGTCCTGCCTTCCGCGTCTGGCTGACCGCCTTCGTCGGGGCGCTGCAGCTGGAGCTCGACCGGCTGCAGGCCGCCCATCGCTCCCTCATCGTCATCGCCGTGCGCCTGCCGGCGGGGTCGACCGAGCCGACTGTGTCCCCGAGTGAGAGGCTCTACACCCGCATGAAGTGAGTGCCGCCGTCTACCTCAGCGGATGGCCACGCGACCCAGATCCACCTGCCCTTGCCCGACGTCGGTGCTGGCGATGACCGAGAGCCGGTACTCACCGGGCGCCAGATCTCCCGGCAAGAAGAGGATGTGCGGATCACGGTAGGTATGGCTCGTCTCCCACCGTTCCACGCTCAACGCCTGCGACAGGGCCGGCGCCTGTCCGATCCTCCGCTCCCCACCCGGTCCCTCGAACACGAACTCCAGCTGTAGCGCCGTCGGCTCGACTACGCGCCAGTAGAAGACCAGCGACAGGGGTGCCCCGGCAGCCAACTCCACCAGTGCGGCCGAGTCGCCACCAAGGGGAGCCACGTCCCACGCCACCAGCCGCAACGGCCCCAGGCCCACCTGCTGGCGCTGCGAGACGAGCAGGGCAGCATCCTCAAGGGGCGCCGACGCCGCCAGAACCTCAACCGTGCCCAACTGCAGGCGGTCCGAGCCGTCCGGGAGCGTCAGGCGGATTCCCGTCGCCGGGTCGTATAGGCCCGCCACTACCGTGTAGGTGCCAGGCGGGGTGCCCAGCAGCACCGGCACCGCTTGCCGGTCCAGCACCGGCACGTCGGCCACCCACTGTGTCGCTGGATAGTGGCCGGAAACGGGCAGGGTGTCTCGCTGGCCAACGATGCTGCTGCGCTCGTCCAGAAGCTGGATGAAGAGGACGACGTCATGCGACAGCGCTCCGCCCAGCCGCCAGGTCAACTCGATCGGCACCGCCTCTCCCGGGCGCGCCGGCCGGTCCGACAGGGAGTAGGACTCGATCGCCACCACATCGCCGAAGAGGGCATGCGTATCGCGCGGCTCTGGCAGGACCGCCGGGGTCTCATGAAGTGTCAGCCGGACATTGCCGTACCAGACATCAAGAGCCTTGTGGGCCTGGGTGTCCAGCCAACGCTCCATAACACCGGCGGGATCGCTCTCCGCTGTGGCCCAGATGACGGAGTACACCCGCGGATGGCGCGCGGCGATGTCGGACAGGGCGCTCTCCAGGGCAACCGCGTCCGGAGGACGGTCCTTGGGCAGGGGGTACACCGCCGCCGGGCCGGCGTAGTAGTAGTCGAACACCTCGACCTGCCCGGGAGCATTCAGCACGATAGCGGCCTCCGGCCCGGCGGCAGCGGTAAGGAAGGCGGAAAGCCCGCGGTAGTCGTCGCGGACGGCGGTGCGCCCGCTGCGGTAGCCCTCCAGCCCCGTCACCGCCGCCGGCACCGTCAGCGCTCCCAGCAGTAACCCCACCATCAGCCCGGCGGCCCAGCCGGTCCGCCGCCCGACCCAGGTGGCCAGGCCGGCCATCCCCGCTCCTGCCAGGACATGGTAGGCAGGGAGCCCGAGCAGTAGGAACTTCGCACGGTAGGCAGGACGGAGGAGCGAGAGCAGCCAGAGCGCTAGTCCGGGCCACACGGCCGCCAGCGCTACCAGGGCCCACAGCGTTCTCCGGCGCCCCTGCAGCAACCACAGTGCCGCTCCCAAGAGGGCCGGCACTAGGGCCAGCACGGACCAGGTGGAAACATCCATTGCGCCCGGGCCCTCACCATAGAGCCGCACCATCTCCTGCAGGTAGAAGCCGATGGGCTCGCGCGCCGAGATGGCCGGCCAGTCGCCGGCACTGCCGAACAGCCGGGGCAACCAGGGCAGGAAGAGCAGCAACACAGCTGCCTGCGCCAGGAGCCATTGCCGTAGCAGTGCCTCCCGCCCGTCCTGTCGCCGCCAGAGCCAGAACAGCAGCACTGAGTTGTGCAGCCCGACGACGGCCAGGCCGAGATAGTGCGACCAGAGCAGAGCCGCGGCGGCGAGCACGTACGCCAGCAGCCATCGGCGTGGCCTACCGCCCTCGCTGCTCGCCCGCATGTACTCCGTGAGCGTCCAGCAGCTAAGGGCGGTCAGCAGGGCCACCAAAGCGTAGGCGCGCGCCTCTTGGGAGTAGTACACCGCGAAGGGGGAGATGGCGGCCAAGGACCCCGCGCCCACCGCCGCCCAGCCGCCTGCCAGTCGCCGCGCCCACAGGTAGACCACCAGCACCGTCAGGCACCCGAACACTGCCGAGAGCGAGCGCATCCCCGCCTCGGTCGTGCCGAACAGGCGGCACCATAAGTTGAGGAGGTAGTAGTAGAGGGGCGGATGGATGTCCCCCGCGGCCGCCGGCCCGATCTCGGACAGCGACCGGAGCGCCATCCCCCAGGAGTTGCCTTCGTCCGCCCACAGGCTCTGTCGCGTGAGGCCCTCGAAGCGGAGCATGACGGCCAAGGCCGCCAGCCCGACTCCCGCCGCCGCCCGGACCGGCTCCTGCGGGTGGAACTGGCGAGCCCGGACGGACGTCTCTATGATGGAGCCGTGGGCAGACATGTGGCGATTATAGGTAGGCGCGCGACGGAGCGGCAACAACCCGGCGGGCCCGCCCCCTCGAGAGGTCTCGATTGAGACGAAGCAACCCGCTGTACGCACTGCTCTTCCTGCTGGTGATCGGAGCCGCCGTGGTGGTGGGCTACGTGGTGGCCAGCAGCGTGAAGATTGGGCCGCCGCGGCCCCTCGCCATACTCGACCGTCTTGCCACTGCCACTCCTACCGCCGGTCACGTCCAGGCGCGCCTCCTCACTCCCACCGGTCCAGGCGGGGAGGCCATGACGCCCATCGCCCCGCATGCCACCCTGGAAGTACCGACACCGGCCGCGCCCACCGTCGTTGTGCCGACCTTCCCTCCCAATACCGTCGCCACGGCCACTCCCGCCGCCAGCCCACCGGCGGGGGAGAGCACCCCCTCGCCGGCGGCCACCACCCCCACGGTGACGCCCTCGCCCTCCGCCACGCCAACGCGCTCCAACTACCTCTTCCTGCCTGCGTCGGCGCCGGTCGGGGTGGAGGAGCGCGGCTGCTTCGTGGGGGCCGTCTTCGGCTATGTTCATGACGAACTGGGCCAGCCGCTTCCGGGCGTTCAGCTCCGCGTCTACGACCCCTGGAACCACAACTTCCCCACCATCACTAAGCAACCGCCCGATACGGGCTACTACGACGTGATCCTCGGCACGGGCGCCGCCACCTACTACGTCGTCGTGGTGGATGCCGTGGGGAATCAGGTCTCGCCCACCGTCGCGGTGGTGCATCCGGAAGGAGCCAGGGCCTGCTGGTACCAGGTGGACTTCCACCGCACCCGACCCCAGTAGACGACAGGCCTGCCGCCCTAGACCAGTGCCCCCTCGGCGAACTCGAGCTGCGACCCGGCACCGAACGGACGCACCAGATCCGGCAGCAGGTACCGCAAGTGGAAGAGCGAGTCCGCGCCGGTGCAGTGGTTGAGGTACAGCTTGGGTGAGCCGCAGGCCTCGATCTCCCGGGCTACCAGGCGGAGCGTGTCACGGTCGGCCGATGCCAGGTGCGTCCCCCCAATGACGGCCAGAAGGGGCGCGTCGTACTGCGCCCGCACCGTCGCCATGATGTTGAGCAGGCCGGCGTGGGCGCAGCCCAGTACCAGCACCACGCCGTCGCGCACGCTGAGCACCAGCGACAAGTCATCGCGATAGGGGTCAGCCACGTAGTCGTCGCCGGACCGGATCACGTGGTCGCGGCCCCGACCTTCCGGATAGGGCCGGGCGGTGATCTCTCCGGTGGTACGGATCCCGGCAATGACTTGGTGGGGACCGGCGTCCAGCACCGGCTGCAGCGCCTGCCGGATGGTCCGCTCCCGTTCCGCGTTGAACCCAATGGACTTCCGATCCTTGCCGCTGAACCGCTCCACGAACACGTCGGGGTGGGCCACCAAAGGCTTGCCCGACAGCAGGCCGGCCACCGCCTCCAGGCCGCCGGTGTGGTCGGTGTGCCCGTGGCTGAACACCAGAGTGTCGACGCTGGTCAGATCGAGGTTAAGGACGGCGGCGTTGTGCTTCAGCACCGTTCCGCTATCGCCCAGGTCAAACAGCACCCGGCCGGCCGCACTCTCCAGCAGCAGCGAGAGCCCATGTTCGGCCCAGACTCTGCCTCGGGACACGCTGTTGTCGATCAAGCACGTTATCTTCACCGTGAGTCACCCCGCTCCAAACGCATCGCTGCTGCACACCAGTGTAGCCGCGCTAGGCGTCCGCATCAAGAGGTGCGTCCTTTGCCGCCGCGCCTGGGGGCCCCTAGAATGGCGCCTGTTGTCCCATGAATCCGCACAGGCATCATAGGTAAGGGAGCCCTGTCCTTGATTGGAAAGCGTTCACCGTTAGTGCTCATCCTGGTACTGGCCCTGGCCTGCGGCTGCCTGGTCCTTTGCGGCGGCTGCGCCGGCCTGACCCTCATGTCCGTCCGCCCCGGCGAGATCACCTTCGTCGAGCCGGAGATGCGCGCCACCGGAGTCGTCGCCACCCGGGTCATACCCGGGCCCACGCCCGGCGCCTTCACCAGCGATGGGCGAGCTATGGGCGGGGAACTGCGCCTCCCCGGCGCCATGCCCCCCACTCTCGACCCAGCCATGAGCCAGGACAGCACATCGGCCCAGTACATCGTCGAGATCTACAGCGGCCTCGTCACCGCAGGGCCCGATCTGGAACTGGTCCCGGACATCGCCGAGTCCTACGAGGTCAGTGACGACGGCACGGTCTACACCTTTCACCTACGCGAGAACGTCGTCTTTCACGATGGCACACCCGTAACCGCGGACGACTTCCGCTACTCGCTGGAGCGCTCGTGCCATCCCAGTACCGGCTCCCCCATCGCCGCCACCTACCTGGGCGACATAGTCGGCGCGCGAGCAATGCTTTCCGGCACGGCAGATCGCCTCGAGGGAGTGCGCGTGCTCGACGACTACACCCTCGCGATCGAGATCGACGCCCCGCGGCCGGCGTTCCTGGCCAAGCTGTCCCATCCGGTGGCGTTCGTGGTCGACCGCCGCAACCTGGACTCCGACGACATCCTGGCGCGCTTCAACGGTACCGGTCCCTTCCGGCTGGGAGAGGTCGTTCCCGGCTCCCACATCACCCTGCTGGCGAACCGCGAGTACTACCGCGACCCCCGCCCCGCCCTAGATCAGGTAGTCTACCTGCTCAGCGGCGGCGAGGGCGTGACCATGTACGAGAATGACGAACTCGACGTCACCGGGGTGGGCATCAGCGATCTGCCCCGCATCACCGACCCGGAGCAGGGCCTGAGCGACCAACTCACCATCATTGACCAGCTGGCCACCTTCTACCTCGGCCTGCGGTGCGACACCGCTCCCTTCGACGATCTCGAGGTGCGGCAGGCCTTCGCCATGGCCCTCGACCGGCAGCGCATCGTAGATATGCTCTACCAGAGCACCGTCCCGGCCGCCCGGACGATCGTGCCGCCGGGTATGCCCGCCTACGACAACGACTCGCTGTCCGCGCCCGATTCTGACCCGGATGCCGCCCGTGAGGTCCTGGCCCGGTCCGGTTACGACGTCGAAGGCTTGCCGACCATCACTCTCCACGTCGCCACCGGGTCGCCCCAGACCGATCGCGTCGCCGAGGCCATTGCCGTGGTGCTTGAGGACAACCTCGGCGTCACCATCGAGGTCGAGCAGAGCGACTGGGCGACCTTCCTCGAGGGACTCGATCACCCGCATCACCCCTATCAGATGTACGTCCTCGGCTGGATAGCCGACTATCCGGACCCGGAGAACTTCCTCGAGGTCCTCTTCGGCGGCGATAGCTACGACAACCACAGCGGCTACCACAACGCGGAGGTCGATCGCCTACTGGACGAGGCAGCGCTTGAGATGGACGAGGAAGCCCGTCGTCAGCTCTACCTGCAAGCAGAGACGATTATCCTCGCTGAGGCGCCCATCGTACCTCTCTACCACGATGTCGAGTATCGGCTGACCAAGCCCTACATCAAAGACCTGCCCCATCCGGCCATGGTCGTGCCCGTGCTTCAGTACGCCCACATCGATCCCAACGCCAACTAGGGCCGCCGCTCTGCCGAGGAGTCAGCCATGCGCTTCGACACGATCATAGCCGGCGGCCGGCTCATAGACCCCGTCCAGGGGCGCGACGAGAGGGCCGACTTGGCCATCCGGGACGGCCGCGTGGCCGCCGTAGCGCCGGACCTCTCCGGTGCCGAAGCCGAGACAAGGCTGGACGCCTCCGGGTGTCTGGTAGTTCCCGGGCTGATTGACTTCCACACCCACGTGACTCACCGGCTCGACGCTCTCAGCATCGACGCCGACGCCCACGCCGCCGCCGGCGGTGTCACCACCTGGGTGGACGCCGGTGGCGCCGGGGCCGCGAACTTCGCCGCCTTCCGCCACTACGTCATCGAGCCGGCGCAAGTGCGCATCGTGCCGTTCCTCAACATCTCCGAGCCCGGCCTCGCCTGCCTGGAAGTGGTCCACGGCGTCATCGAGCACCTGGACGTGGACTCCGTCTGGGAGACGGTAGAGGCCAACCGCGACCTCATTCGCGGCATCAAGGTGCTCAGTTGCGCCATGAGGGTAGGCCCGAACGGGCTCATCCCTCTCCGCACCGCTTTGGAGGCGGGCGCGGCCACCGGCCTGCCGGTGATGTGCCACATCGGCGCGCCTCCGCCCGGCCTGGGAGACATGCTGCCCCTGATGCGGGGCGGCGACATCATCACCCACTGCTACAAGGGCCGGAAGGGGTGCCTGGTGGTGGCGGGAGAGCGAGTGCGGGACGAGGCCTGGGCGGCGCGTCGCCGCGGAGTGCTTTTCGACGTCGGCCATGGCGCCGGCAGCTTCTCCTGGCATGTGGCCCGCGTCGCCCTCGAGCAAGGCTTCGCGCCCGACATCATCTCGGCCGACCTACACCGCACTAGCTTAGGGAGCGGAGCCTTTAGCCTGCCGGCGGTCATGAGCAAGTTCCTTCACCTCGGCCTGCCGCTGGTCGAGGTGATCCGGCTGGTCACTGCCGCCCCCGCCCAAGCGCTCGGCCTGCAGGACTCGATCGGCACCCTGCGCCTGGGTGTGGAGGCGGACGTCACCCTACTTCGCCTCGAGGTCGGGCGCTTCCCCATGCCCGACACCGAAGGAGCCACCGAAGTGCTGGTCCAGCGCCTCACGGCGGTGCGAGCACTGCGCCGCGGCGTCGTCCTCTAGGCCCGCGCCGTGCCTGCATCCTCGTCACCGGACGTACGCAGGGGCAGGCGCACGCGAAACGTGCTTCCCTCGCCCACAGCACTCTCCACCTCGATGGCGCCGCCGTGCGCCTCCACGATCCCACGGGCGATGTAGAGACCTAGCCCGGTGCCGCCGGCCGCCTCATGCGCCGCATTCCCGGCGCGATAGAAGCGCTCGAACACCCGCTCCCGCTCCTCCTCGGGAATGCCGATCCCGTCGTCGCTCACCTCAATCACCAGCTCAGTGGACCGGGCCCAGGACCGCACACTCACGTGCCCGCCAGCGGGTGTGAACTTGAGGGCGTTGCCCAGTAGGTTGTCTACCACCTGGCGCAGCCTTCTGCCATCCGCCTCCAGATTGGGCAGACGGTCGGGCAGATCAACAGTGAGGGAGACCCGGTGCTCCGTGGCCAACGGGCGGGCGTTGTCGGCGGCGCTCTGCAGAAGCGCTCCGGGGTCCACCGAGTTCAGGTCCAAAGTGTAGCGCCCAGTCTCCATCCGGGAGGCGTCCAGCAGATCGTTGATGAGCCACTCCAGCCGCCTGCTACTCTCCTGGACGGTGATCAGAAACTCCCGCTGTAGATCGGTCAGGGGACCGGCTCCCTCATCGACGACGATCTCGGTGTAGCCCATGATCGACGCTAGCGGCGAGCGTAACTCGTGCGAAACGCTCCCGACAAATTCGGCCTTCATGCGCTCCAGCTTCAGCCGCTCCGAAATGTCTCGCACCGAAGTCACCCGACCGAGGACGGCGCCGGCCTCGTCCTCCAGGGGTGCCTCCAGCCGCTCGGTGGGGAAAGAGGTTCCGTCCCGCCGGCGCATGGGGTACTGCTCCAGACTGACGAAACCGCGCCGGGAGGCGGCAGCCTCGCGTTCGAGCATGAGCCGATGGTAGGAGGCCTGGTCCACATGGAGCATCAGCATCGGTCGACCGATCAGCTCCTCGCGCCGATAGCCGAACTGCTCCTCCGCCGCCGGATTGCAGTGGAGAATGACGTCGTTCACGTCCACCACGAAGATGGCGTCCCGCAAGGCGGCGAAGCTACGTTCCAGCAGCACGCGGGACTCACGTACCTGGCGCTCGGCCTCGATCCGGTCCGCCACCTCCTGCTGCAGTAGCTCGTTGGCCCGTCTCGTCTCCTCTTCTGACAGCTGGACCCGCTCCATTAGCTCCTGCCGCTGGCGTTCATGGCGTCGCATCTCGGTGACGTCCTGCAACACCGACACTGCCCCGACCCGCCTCCCGTCCGCGTTCACGATCGGGGCGCTGTTAATGAGCAGGTCGCGTCGCTCTCCCTCGGGGGAGACCACGTAACCGGGGACAGCGCGGAGCGTCTTGCCGTCCAGGGCCGACACCACGATCGGGCGGTCGCCAGCCGAATACGGCACGCCGTCAGGCCGCAACAGCTGCGGCAGGGTCGCACGCGGTGTGCCGGTGAGCGAAAGGTCGGAGTAGATGCGAGCCGCCGCCGGGTTGGCCAGGATGGCGCGTGCCTGCTCGTCTACCACCATAATGCCTTCCGGCGCGCTCTCGATGATGGCATGCAGCCGGGCCCGCTCCGCCTCCAATTCGCCCGCCAGACTCCGCAGGCGCTCGCTCTGCCGCACGAGCTCGTCCTTCTGCGCCATAAGCTCGGCGTTGGCTCTCTCCAGGCCCGCCTGCGCCTCGCGGAGGGGAGTGACGTCGCTCATGGTCATCACAGCGCCCAGCAACCGGCCATCGGTGTCTCGAATGGGAGCGGCGCTGAGAGACAGCCACACCCGGCCCGGTCCATAGGGCGGACTGATGGACATCGATGCGGAGCGGACCGTTTCCCCTCTTAGCGCCCGTATGGGCGCGGTCTGCTCGGGCGACAGTCGCCGCCCGTCGTCTGCGGTTGGCTCCAGTCCGCGAATCCGGTCTGTCACCGGCAGGCCCTGATCTTCCTCCCCGTACCCCAGGATCGAGCGGGCCGCCTCATTGATGCTCACTATCTCACCGCTGGGGCCATACACGATCATGCCGTCGGCGATGGCCTGGACCGTCGCTTCAAGCTCCACGGCATGACGGCGGGCCTGCTGCGCCAGCTCCTCCACCCGCCGCCGCCCCAATACGGCCTCGGTCACGTCCACCAGCGACAGCACCAGGCCGGTGACATCGCCCCGGTCGCCCGTGATCGGCGTCAGGGTCCAGTCCCAGTACGTTGTTCCGCGGCCGGGATCATGGGCAAACGCGAAGGGCTTGGCGGTGTGCGAGGCCGGGCGGCCGGTGTCGCGGACCGCTTCGAAGATGGCCCGGTTCTCGTCGTTAGGGAAGACGTCGAAGTGGTACTGGCCACTCAGTTCCTCAAAAGAGTGCCCGCAGCCCGCCTCGTACGCCGAGTTGACCAGCACGAAGCGCAGGTCACGATCCAGGAAGGCCAACTGGGCCTGGGTGTTCTCCATCAACGTGCGGAGCAGATCACGCTCCTGAGCCAGGTCGGCCGCTAGCCGAGCGATCTCTTGGCTCGCCTCCAGACGCTCCGTTACGTCGTAGATGGTGCCATGCACGCGGTGGGTCCGTCCGGTAGCCGGGTCGCGCACTCCGGTGATGTACTCCTGTACCCAGCGGACGGCCCCGTCCCGTCGCACGATCCGGTAGGTACGCTCGGCGCTGACGCCGGGCTCCGATATGAGCGTCGCCACCGAGGCAAGCACATCGCCCAGATCCTCCGGGTGGATGACCTGGTCCCACCGAGGAGACCCAGCCAGAAACTCGGCCTCGGTGTAGCCGGTGATGGCCTCCACCGCGCCGTGGAAGAACTCGGGCACGAAGTCCATATCGCCCCGGTAGGCAATGCCGCTGAACTCGCGCACGAAGCTGCGGTAGCGCTCCTCGCTCGCCCGCAGCGCGGCCTCGGTGCTCAGGCGCTCGACGCCCACCGCCAGGCTCACGGCCAGTTCCTCCAGGAACTGCACCGAGTTGCGCCCAATGAGATCGGGCTGTGGATCGGCGAGATAGAGCACTCCCAGCAGAGCCGGTCCGCGCACCAGTGGCAGCAGCCCCAGCGTACGGTAGCCATCGGAGACACACTGCTGCAGGAAGGGTTCGACCTCCGTGCTCGAGACCGCTGACGCCCACTCCAGCAAGCTGCCGCTGAGAAAGGCGCCCCGGTACAGCAGCCGCCCATGTTCGTGCTCCTCCCTGCCGGCGGGGAGGAGAGCACACAGCACATCGAGCGGCGCCCTCCCGAGGGGGTCGACATCCCCTCCCCCATCTCCCGAAGCCGAGTGGCGATCGTGCCTGTGGTGCAGCGGGCGGTAACCGAGACCGGGACGGAGACGCAGGCCCACGGTCTCGCACTCGGTTAGTTCGGCCAGCAGGTCCAGCGTACGTTCGGCCAACTCGTCGACCGACACCGACGCGCTGATGACGTCCAACAGCCGCACGGCCGCATCTCTCTGCTGCGCCAGCGCGTGCTGGGAAGTGCTATCCCGGATGACTCCGGCGGCGCTGATCACCTCTCCGGAGCTGTCCCGGATGGGGAAGTAGGATACCAGCAGGTGACGGCGACCGAGATGCTCGTAGTGGCGGTACATCTCGAAGTGGGTCTCGGAGCCGGCGAAGCAGGAGTCCAGCCGTGGCTTGAGCGCCGAAGCGAACACTTCCTCGCCCACCACTTCCGCTGCCGGCCGGCCCTCCAGCGTCTCTGGGGTGCGCCGGTGGGTGTGGAGGTAGGCGGCGTTCGCCAGCGTGACGCGGTACTGCCGGTCCACCATCACCACCAAGTCCCGGGAGCGCATGATGGCGTCGTCGGCGCGCTCAGGAGGCGTGGGCAGAGTGCGCCCGACCGTCGCTTCTCCCGCCATGTCCAGCACCCCGGTAACGGTGCCGTCCAGCTCCAGCAGCGGCGCCGAGCGGCGGGAGATCGACAAGCGGGGGTAGCCGGCCCTCTCGATAACCGCGACGCTCGTGCCGCTGACCTGGTCCGCCACCGGTTGCTCGCCCGCCAGGGGATGGTTGGGGAGAACCGCCTCCAGGCGCCGGCCGAGAGTCTCCGGCGCCGCCACGCCGTACAGCGTCTCCGCTCCCTGGCTCCAGTAGGTCACCCGGCCGCGCCGATCGAGGGCGAACACGGCGTCGTCGAGCGCCTCTCGCACCCGGTCTAGGCCGGGTCGCGCCACCGGGCGGAACGTGCCCGCGAGGAGCCACTCGTCCGGCGATGCGGCCACCGCCTTCACCTCGACCTGCAGGCCGTAACTCCGCTCGACTCCGAGATCAATCGCGACGTCCCGGGCGGCTTCCTGCCGAGCAGCGTCCCCGCCAAGCAGCAGCTTCTCTGCCTCCGCGGCGCCCACTACCTCATGCAGAAGGTGGCCGCGTAGCTCGGTCGCTTCCGAGCCCAGTAGCTCGGCGAAGGCGCGGTTGTGGGCGAGGATGGTGCCTGTCATGGCCCAGGCGGCCGTGGCCGTCTCACACGCGTCGAGCATGGCTTGCGCCAACTCGAGCATCGCCCCGCCTCGCTGTCGGTCCTCTGGGGACGCCATGGCAGCTCCGCCTCCGCTGCAGGTTGACTGGATTATATACTCACACCGCCCGCCGGTCAGGGCTACGGCGTTGGCAACCCTCGCGGCCTGGCCTAGACTAGCCCCTTGAGACCGACGCCGGGAGGATTGGATGCGCTATCAGTTGGTCATCCGCGGTGGAAGAGTGCTGGACCCGGCCACGGGACGCGACGAAGTGGCCGATGTAGCCATCGCCGCCGGCCGGATCGTCCGCGTGGAGGCCGCGATCGGCGATGACGCGGAGCGCGCCTTCGACGCTCGTGGCTGCCTGGTCACGCCCGGCCTGGTGGACCTGCACACCCACGTGTACTGGGGCTCCAGCTACCTCAGCTTGGAGGCCGATCGCCACGCGCCCGGCAGCGGCACCACCACCTGGGTGGACGCGGGCACGGCGGGGGCGAACAACTTCCCCGGCTTCCGCCGCTTCCTCATCGAGCCCGCGACGGTGCGCATCGTACCCCTGTTGAACGTCTCGTCGCCCGGCCTCACCGCCTACAGCGGCGCCCACGAGAACGTGCGTCACTATGACGCCGACGCCGCCTACGACACCGTCCAGGCCAATCGCGATCTGATCAAGGGTATCAAGGTGCTCGCCAGCGGCCTACAGGTGGGCGCCAACGACCTGACGCCGGTGCGCGTCGCTCGCGAGGTGGCCGAGGCGGTGGGCTTGCCGCTGATGTGCCACATCGGCGTGCCCCCGCCCGGTCTGTGGGCCATCCTGCCCATCATGCGCCCGGGCGACATCATCACCCACACCTACAAGGGCCGTACCGGCTGCCTGGTCGTCGCCGGCGGCCGGGTACGATCGGAAGCGTGGGAGGCCCGCGAGCGCGGCGTCCTCTTCGACATCGGTCACGGCTCCGGCAGCTTCTCCTGGCAGGTGGCCCGCCAGGCCCTGGAGCAGGGCTTCCCGCCCGACTCCATCTCCACCGATGTGCATACCGGCAGCATCAACGGTCCGGCGTTCGGCATGACCTCGGTGATGAGCAAGGTCCTCCACCTGGGCCTGGACCTGCCCGAGGTCGTGCGGCTCTCGACGTCCGCACCCGCGGCCATGCTGGGCATGCAGGACGAGATCGGCACCCTGCGCGAGGGCGCCTGTGCCGACGTGGCCGTGCTACGCGAAGAGGAAGGCGAGTTCCCCCTCAAGGATTGCGAGGGCGTGACTGAGTTGCTGCGCCGCCGTCTGGTCGCCGAACTGACAGTGCGCGCCGGCGTTCCGCTGGAAGCGGCCGACCTTGCACGGCGGGACGAGTGAGCTTGCTCCTGCCGGCACGCGACCCCCAGGCCTACCGCGATCGGCGCAATCCTGGCGACACAAGGCCCAGGCCGGAACGAGGCCTGGGCCCGATGATGCTATCCACCCAGAGGGGGGCATTCCCTGCCTGTTGCCGCTAGGGCGGCCTAGGAGTACTTGCCCAGCTCCTTGGCCCGGGCAATGAACTCGCGGTACTGCTCCAGGCCAACGCTATCGGGCACCGAGTGGTCGGTGCCGATGATGTAGCCCCCGTCTTCCATCATCGTCGGTATGACGCGCTCCATCTCCGCCCACATGCTCTCCGGCTGCTCGTAGAGCACCGCGTTCAGCCCTCCGTGGAACGCCAGCCGATCACCGTATTCTGCCTTCAGGGCAAGCGGGTCCATCCCCGCCTTCACCTCCAGCGGGTTGAGCATGTCCACGCCGGCGTCTATCAGTTCCGGAACCAAGGGGCCTAGGTTCCCACAGGAGTGGTAGTAGACGGGCAGTCCCTTGGCGTGGGCCCACTCGGCCGCGCGCTTGTCGGCCGGCTTGAAGAGCTCACGATACATCGGCACGGACATGAACTGCTTTCCCTTGAAGCCCATGTCGTTGTACCACTGGACACCGTCGAAGTGGTACCCGGCGTCCCACACCATCTCCAGCAGGGCAATGCTGGTGTCCAGCATCGTGTTGACAATGTCCATGACCCACTCCGGGTCCTCGGCCATGGCCAGGAACAACTGCGGGCCCACCATGTGGGAGTAGGTCACCTCGAAGTTGAACCAGAGGATACCCATCACCCAGTCGCCGCGCTCGCGCCAGCGCCGATAGTCGCGCTCCAGTTGGTCCCAGGCGATGCGGTCACGGCTCGGCTGCATCCGCTCCTTGGCCTCGGCCCACGAGGCGCGGTCCTTCACCGTATAGTCCAGATAGCCCAACGCGCCGCTCTGGTCGTGGTAGTCCTTGCGCGTGGC
>JAAYAV010000068.1 GCA_012719195.1 Anaerolineae bacterium
GCCGCGCTCGACGACCTGGACCGCCTCGAACGTCTGCGAGAGATGGTCCTGGCGTGAGGGTCAACCCTCGGGCGCGAGCAGGTAGTCGAGAATCAGCTGGTGGATCAGCTCCTCCACCGGAGCCCGATCGTCGGTGAGGACCAGGCCCTCCTCCACGTGCGCCCGGACGTGCGAGAGCACCCTCTGCCCCACTTCGACTAACCGCGGGTCGCTCAGGGCGGCCACGTTCGCCGCGAAGTCCTCGTAGCGGGTGGCCTGTCTCGTGCCGACCACCATGCTGTTGCTGAGCCCTGCCGACGACGCCGGTAGGTCGACCACGTACACGCTGGGGAACACCTCACCCATGGTTGAGGCCAGGGCACGCACCAGCTCATCGTCGCGCAAGGACCGCCCCACGTTGATCGCCACCACTCCTCGCTCGGACAGGCGCGCCTCCGCCAAGCGGAAGAACTCCACCGTGGTCAGCTGCGGCGGGATGTACGGTGGCCGATATGCGTCCACCACAATTACATCGTACTCGCGCTGCGCGTGGGCGAGGAAGTAGCGCCCGTCCATGGCCACCGGGTTGAGGTTGGGCTCGTTCATATCGAAGTACTGCCGTCCCACCGCGATGATCTCCGGGTCTATCTCCACGCCGTCGATGGGTATGGGCCCGTAGACCTGCGAGTACTGCTTCGCGATCGTCCCCGCCGCCAGTCCGATCAGGCACAAGCTGTCCACGTCGCCGGCCGAGTAGTTCGGTGCCCCGAAGAGCGGCGCCACCAGGAACAGATCCCAGACGCTGCCGGTGAGAACCATGTTCGGGTGGTAGACGCTATGGACGCCCTGCCCCTCGTTCAGGTAGAGCGTGCGGGTCTGTCCCCGCTCCACCACCTGGATGTAGTTGTAGGGGGACTCCCGCTCGTGGATCATGTCGGGCACCGGCTTCACCGTGCCACCGGGCCAAAGGACCGCCAGTGCCAGGAGCGCGACGACAAGTACCGAATGACCGAAGTGAAGGCTCCTCTCGCGACGCATGCCCGCCAGGCCGCCGCCGACCAGGGGCAGGGCGAGCACGAGGAAGGTAACGCGCGTACCCAGGAGCGGGACCAGGGCCAGCGACGTGATCCAGGTGCCCAGCAGGCTACCGACGGTGGACAGGGCGTACACGCCGCCGGCACTTCGACCTGATGAACCCAAGGAGCGCACCGCCAGGCGAGTGGCGAAGGGCGAGATGGTCCCCAGGAGCACCATGGGGACGGCGACCAGGCCCATAACTCCGACCACGGAGCCGGCCAAGAGCCCGGCAGAGTACCTCTCCAGGGCGTCCTGCCCAAGACTGAGCAGCGGTCGCGAGGCAAAGGGAACCAGTCCGACGCCCATGCCGGACCAGAAGAGCAGGGCGTACAGCCGGGAGGCACCAGGCGCGCGGTCAGCGAGCCGGCCGCCCAGGTAGTTGCCAACAGTGAGGTAGACCAGGATGAGTCCGATCAGCACGGCCCAGACGATCTGAGAGGAACCGAAGTAGTTGTTGAGCAGCCGGGAGGTGGCCATCTCCAGCCCAAGGCTGCAGAACCCACCGCCCAATGCTGCCAGGTAGATCCCGGCCCTGCCTCTCATTGCTTGCCTCCCCGGGCAGGGGCGATTATAGAGATGGCCAGAGAAGGCGGCAAAGCCTCTCGAGGGGTGGACGTGCTCAGCACCGGACAGAGTCTTCTGGACTACGACAGCGCCATGTTGGAGGCGGTCGCTCACACCCGTGGGCTCGACGCCTCGCTCGGCCGCGACTTACTCGTGGCGGCCATCAGCGAGGCCAACGCCGGCCCGCTGACGGCGCGTCTCCTCTGGGAGGAGTTGCCCCTCGAGCAGAGGAAGGCCATGGCCTTCCTCGCCGGCAAGGGAGGCTGGCTGCCGGCCGTCTACTTCGAAAGCGACTACGGCTCCGTACGTCCGTTCGGGCCGGCACGTCTCCTACGCGAGCACCTCTGGGAGGCTCCCGCCTCCGTCACCGAGGCCCTGCTCTTTCGCGGTCTCATCTTCCGCGGCTTCAGCCCCGACCGCAGCTCAGACACGTGGTACATCCCGCCCGAGCTGCTGGCACTACTGCCCGCCGAAGAACTGACCGAGTTGCAGCAGGGGGAGACACCGTCTCCCTTGGCCGACGAGGTCCAGGCCACCCTTCCCGCCGGCAATCTGGTCGTGCGCGCCGTATACTCCGTGGTCGCCGCCGCCCGCCTCGGCGAAGGCCCACTCGCGGCAGCTGTGAAGGGGCGCCTCGCTTCGGAGGCAGGCGCAACCGACGAGGAGCGGCTGGAGCATACGGTGGCGCTCGGGCTGTCGCTGGCGGGCGCCATGGGGTTTGTGCTAAGTGGCCGCATCCCCGCTCGCGCCCGTACAGACATCGTGGCCTGGCTCGAGTCGCCGCCAGCCGGCTCTCTGCGCGAGGTGGCACGGCACTGGCTTCGTTGCGAGGACTGGCACGAGCTTCTGCACGCCCCCGGCCTGATCTATGACGGTGGCAGACTGCCCTCGGCCGTGCCCGCCCGCAGGACACTACTGGAGTCACTCGCCGCCCTGGAGCCCGGCCGCTGGTATGCGGTCGCCGACCTGCAGACCTGGATGCGGCGTGCTCATCCCGACTTCCTGCGCCGCGACAGCGACTTCAGCGCCCTCTACATGCGGCGCGAGTCGGGTGGGGAAATGCTGGGCGGTATCGGCGCCTGGATGCAGATTGAGGGCCGGTTCGTGGAGGAGGCACTGGTGGCTCTCAATGGCCTCGGCGCCGTCTCCCTCGGCACCGCCGGCGCCACCCGCTGTCTGAGAGTTGAGTCGACGGCGTGGTGGGCAGCAGCCGAGCATCCGCCGGGCCCGCGGCGCCGCCGTCCCCTCACGGTATCACCCGACCTCACTTTGCACCTGACTGCCGGTTCACCCTGGATGCTTCGGTACCAGGTGGAGTCCATTGCTGAGCGGGCGGCTCCCGGCGACCGCTATCGCATCACCCGTGCTTCAGTGCGGCGCGCCCTGAGCCGGGGCCTGGATCCGGCCGGCATCGCCCGCTTTCTAGACAAGACGGCCGTCGGTTTCGGCGACCGGCAGCACCGAGATCTACAGGCGCTGGCCGGCCCGCCGACCGTGACGACGCGGGAGGCGATGGTGCTGGAGCCGGAAGACGAGGATGCCTACCGCTCGCTGCTGCGCGACGCCGGGTTTCGATTGTGCGTGGACGCCGAGCTTCCGGGGAGACGGCTGCTGGTGCGGCCGGACCTCTGGCCCGCCGCCGAGGCGCGGCTTCGCGCTCTTGGCGTCGCGCTGCGAAAGTCGCCGAGCTAGTGAAGAAGCGCCGGTCGAGGTTGACCTACGCCTAGGCGATAAGTAGACTGAACTCGTGTGCATCGGGGCCGCTCAGAGCGGCCCCATTCTGTTAGGTGAGGACAGGAAATGATTGTAGAGATGCGGGCGGGCGCTTCCCAGGAGCAGTTGGACGCCGTCATCAGTCGCGTACACTCCCTCGGCTTCGAGGTGCTGCTTAACGTCGGCACGGACAAGTACGTGGTAGCCGTGCTCGGTAGCAACACGGGACAAGTTGCCACCGACGCCTTCGCGGTGCTACCGGGAGTGGCCAGCGTCACCCGCATCATGCGGTCCTATAAGCTCGCCTCGCGTGAGTTCCGGCCAGGGAACACGGTGGTGCGCGTCGGGGGCGTTGCCATCGGGGGCCCCAATCCGGTCATCATGGCCGGCCCCTGCTCGGTGGAGAGCGAGGAGCAGATGGCCACCACCGCCCAATCGGTCAAGGCGTCCGGAGCGGTTGTCCTGCGAGGCGGCGCCTTCAAACCCCGCAGTTCGCCGTTCAGCTTCCAGGGCTTAGGTGACCAGGGGCTCGATATACTCCGCCAAGTCAAGGCACTGACGGGCCTGCCGGTGGTGACTGAGGTGATGGACCCCCGTCAGGTGGCGGAGGTGGCCGAGGTGGCCGACATCCTCCAGGTCGGTGCCCGCAACATGCAGAACTTCGCCCTGTTGCGGGAGCTCGGTCGCCTGCGACAGCCGGTGATCCTCAAGCGGGGGCTCTCCGCCACCATCGAGGAGTGGCTCGAGACGGCCGACTACTTGCTGGCCGAGGGCAACGACGACGTCATTCTCTGCGAACGAGGCATCCGCACCTTCGAAACGGCCACCCGGTTCACCCTGGACGTGAGCGCCGTTCCCGTGGTGAAGAAGAACAGCCACCTCCCCGTCGTGGTCGACCCCAGTCATGCGGCGGGCCACTACGAGCTGGTGCCATCGCTGGCTAAGGCAGCCCTAGCCGCGGGGGCGGACGGCCTGATCATCGAGGTGCACCCGAACCCGGTTGAGGCCCTGTCCGACGGCCTGCAGAGCCTCACCTTCAGCGACTTCGGCCGCCTGATGGACGAACTCAAGGCCCTTGGAGAGGGGCTGGGGCGGCCGCTGCAGACGCTCGCTTAGGCAGGGTGCCGGCTGGGGTCATCCACCTGCACTCGGTTCAGGCTGAACATCAGCCCGCCTACCACCCAGAGGACGCTGGCGGCAGCCATCACAGGAACAATGCCGAACCGGTTGGCTAGCGCTACCGCCAGCAGTGGCAGCACGAAGGCGAACGCGTTGTTGACTGAGCTGTAGACGGAGATATAGGTGGGTCGCCTCGCTTGGGGACACACCTCAAGCAGGGTGTTGTAGTGACTGAGGTTGAGCCCAGGCGAGATGACTCCGTACCAGAGGATCACCAGGATCACGCCATTGAGCGACCCCGAGAGGGCGATCAGCAGCGGGTAGAGACCGGTCAGCGGGAACGTCCCCCGCAGAGTCTTGCTCTCTCCCAGGCGTGGCAAGAAACGCCGCCAGACCACGTACCCCACCATCGCGGCGATGTTTGCCGCCAGCGTGGCGGTGGCAATCCACCCGTCCGAGGCGTTCAAGGTCCGCACGTAGTAGAGGATGTAGAGCGGACTGGCCAGGTAGGCGCCCGAGTTGGCCACCAGGGAGTTGGTGAGGAACCGGACGTACTGCCGGTTGCCCGCCACCGCGTCCCGCATGGCACGTAGGCTCATCCCCCGCCTCCTCTCCGCCGGCACGCGCGGCAGGGAGTCGGGCACCTGGATGCGGCGCAGGAACACCTGGCTGACCATCCCCGCAATGCCGCCGATTAGGTACACAACCTGGTAGTTGAGGGGGAAGACGGCCAGCTCCAGCCAGGGCCGGACGAGCGCCAGTGAGACGATGACGGCGGCGGTGGCGATGATGTTGCGCCAAGAGAAGACCTGGGCGCGGAGTCGTGGCGGGACCATGTCGGCCAGGGCGGAGTCGAACCCGGCCGAGAAGACCAGTATCGGCAGGAACCGAAAGGTGAGCAGGGCCACAAACGCAGGAGCCTGGTAGGGCTGGGGAACCACCCAGGGGATCAGGACCAGGGGGAACCACAGCAGCCGGGTGATCTCCAGGCTGCGAAGCATCATGGGCCAGCGTTTCTGTTGCCGCTCTACGATCGCCGAGGCGGGGATCATCCCCAGCATAGTGATCAGCGCCGGCAACGAAGTCATCAGGCCGATGAGTGCGTTGCTGGCTCCGAGCCGCAGGGCGAAGGCGCTGTTGAAGTTGGCCGCCGCCGTCATCACCGAGGCGGCCGCTATCTCCACGTACAAGAGCGCTATATTGCGCTCTTGGCTATCGTACTGGCCCCGGCCGCGAGCGACCTCGTAGAGGCCAAGGAATCGGTTCAGATAGAGGCGCAAGATGCTGCGCATGGCAACCCTCGTCTGCGTTAGCGCCGCGAGCCCACCGTGAGGCGACTGGGACGGAGCGAGCGCGCACTATAGCAGCGGATCGGGTGGCGAGGAAATCGGCTCGGCGGGCCGCGAGCCGTCCTCGGCGAGTACCTGACTGATGCCGGCCCAGTGCGAGCCCTTCCAGTACACCTGGCCGCAGACCACACACCGGCGCAGCGCCGTACCGCTCTCCCGCACCGCCGCCGGCACGGTGGACGGTGCCTGTGACGAGCCGAGGGGCTCCAATCCGCCGTTGCAGCGGGGGCAGCGGGGTGACCGGGGGGCCGCGCCAGTCGGGAGCACTGGCAGCACCTGCTTCAGTTGCTCGGAGACCCAGTCCGACTTAACGAGGATGGCCTGTACGCCCCGGCGGCGGGCCAGCTCGTGGTCGCGCGTCAGCAACACCCGCCCGGTCCGCCGGGCCAGGTCTGCCAGTTGCCGGTCATCCAGATCTCTCTCGTATACCGTGTCGAGGCCGGCTAGCCGGAGCCAGCGCGCCAGCCGGCCGAGCATCACATCGGCGATGAAGGCAACCTCTCGCGCGCTCATCTCGCTCCGAGCGGCACCTCGCAGACGACGCAATGGATCGGCCCTTCTGGTCGGAGGTCGCTCTCCATGAGCCGCAGGGACGATGCCTCGAAGGCCACCGAGGGCACGGGAGGTGGGTTCGCGAGCATACCACCGACCTGCGCCACTTCGGCCGGGCGGAGGCCCTGCCGCACGCGGCCCAGGGTGATGTGGGGAGAGAATGGCCGCTGATCGGCCTCGAAGCCAAGGTGGACGAGATCATGCTCCAGGGCAGCGTGCAGCCGCGCCAGGTCGGACGCGGTTCCGCCCGCATCCAGCCCCGCCCAGATCACCCTTGGGCGCCGGCGATTCGGGAATGCTCCCACTCCCGTGAGGGTCATGGTGAGGAGCGTGCCACCCCCGCCGACTGCCTCCAGAGCCCGTTCCAGGGCCGGCACGGTGCTCTCGGGCGTATCTCCCAGAAACTTGAGCGTGAGATGCGCCTGCTCCAAGTTGGCCCAGCGCACGTGGCGGCCGCCCGGGTGTTGCCGCAGCGACTGGACCATCGTGTCCAGTGCGAGGCGGGCCGCTGCGGGAAGATCAATAGACACGAAGAGCCGCATCATTGCCGTACGCCCCTGGAGTACACCGACATGGCGGTCTCACGCAGGGCTTGGGCCTGCGCCGCCTCCGGGAGACCGGCGGCCATCATCCGCTCGGGAAGGCCTGCCTGCCCGATAAGTGGATAGTCGGTGGCGAAGAGCGTCTTGCCGGGGGCCGCCTCGTGCACCGCCCGGAACACCTCGTCTCGGTACAGCAGCGGCCAGGCGGCGGTATCGTAGTAGACTCGCTTCAGGGCGCGCTTGACCTCCGGCATCAGCTCGTAGAAGGGCAGACCGCCACCCCAGTGCGCGCAGACCAGTGTCAGGCCGGGGTGCCGCTCCGCCAGGGCGATGATCTGGGCCGGAGAGACCGTGCCCTTGCCCGGGTAGCTGTGCCCCACCGGCTCGGAGACGTGCAGGAGCACCGGCGACCGCGCCTCCACCGCCACGCCGATGACCGGATCCATCGTGTCCGGCGAAGTGAGGGAGTAACCGGGGCCATCCGGCATTAGCTCGCCGATCCCCGCCAGGCCGAGCGCCAGGGCCCGCTCCGCCTCTCGGGCCGCTTCGCGAGGCCGGGACGGGTTGAGTGTCGCCAGCCCAAGGATGCGGTCCCCGTAGCGGCGGCAGGCCTCGACCATGTAGTCGTTCTGCTCCCGGCACAGGCCTGGGTCGTCCCAACCGAATCCCGCCGCCACCGACGTCGAGATGCCGGCAGCATCCATCGAGGCGATCAGGTCTTCGGCGGTCGCCATGTGACCGCGTGGTCCACGGAAGAGTAAGCCGAAGTAGCGGTCGCGTTCGAGAAGGGCCGGCTTGTGCGCCACCCAGTCGGGGGGGTAGATGTGCACGTGGGCGTCAACGATTGCCACCAGGCTATCCGCTTCCTCTGACATGGCAGCAGTCTAGCAGCCTTGGACGCGAGGGCCAAAGGCGCTATACTGCCATGCGCCACTTTGGGGAGCGAGTAGCTGCCATGGACGGGAAAGGCCGGATTCTCATTGTAGACGACGAACCGCAGTTCGCCGCCGTGGTGGAACTGATGTTGCGGCAGGAGGGCTTCGAGGCGTTGTTGGCGCATGATGGCCTTGCCGGCCTGCGTACCGCCTTCGAAGACAAGCCGGACCTCGTACTTCTCGACATCATGATGCCCCGCATGGACGGCTGGGAGCTCTGTCGGCGCCTGCGCGAGGTGACTGAGGTGCCGGTGATCGTGATAAGCGCTCGCGGACGCGAGTCCGACATCGTCAAGGCGTTGGAGCTCGGCGCCGATGATTACTTGGTGAAGCCGTTTGGCGCCACCGAGCTCATCGCTCGCATCTACGCCTTGCTCCGGCGCACCGGCTTCCGCCAGGCTAGCTCAGCGCGACCCCTCACCTTCGGCAATGTCACCGTCGACCTGAAGCGCCGCCGGGTTGCCAAGAACGGCGAAGACGTGCCCCTGACACCGACCGAGTTCCGTCTCTTGTCCACACTCGTGCGGGGCGCCGGCCGAGTGCTGCCACACCGTTACCTGCTCACGGAGATCTGGGGGGCGGAGTACTCCGACCAACTCCAGTACGTGCGGCTCTACGTGCGCTACCTGCGGGAGAAGCTGGAGGACGATCCCACCAACCCGCAGCTCATCGCCACTGAGTGGGGCATCGGCTATCGCTTCCGCAGCCCCGACGAGGCGGGCTAGCGCTCGACCGCGACCTCTGCGAGCTCGAAGTAGGCCCGCGGCTCGGTAACGCCGCGACCGACCAGCGCTTCCGCGACCGAGATCTGGCGCAGTTCCTCGGCTGCGGTCCCGGGCGGTGCCCCCACCAGCCCGACAAAGGCGTGCGCACAGCGGAAGCATCCTCGCAGGTCGCCCGCCACGCCCAACGCTCGCAGCGCGCTGACCGCCCCCTCGCTGAGGCTTAGCGACGCCTCGTCCGCGGCCGCCCCAGCGACGATGGCGCCCGGCGGCAGATTGCCGACGAATGCCGCCATCGCCGCTGAAGCGTCGGGGTCGGCGTGAGTGTCGAAGCTGGCCGCCGCTATCACTCGGCCGTCGCTCGGGTCGATCACCACCAGGTTGTAGCCCCGCTCGTTGGGGGCAGCGTCTACACCGGCGACGTAGATGTGTCCGAAGTCGCCGAACTCCTCCCCCGCCGCGCGGACGTAGATGTCGAGCGGCGCCGTCACCCCCGTAGTCCCGATGGTCCGGATGGCCGCCAGGGCCGTCGGCTCATGGCCATACTCGGCGGTCAGCTCCAGGACGTTCGCCGGCGCCGTCGAAGCCGGAATCTCTACCACACAGGTGGTCCAGTCCGTCGCGAGGCCACACTCCCCCAGCTTCGCGCCGGCAGAACTGACGGCGACGACCGTGTCCGTGGCGAAGCCCCTCATCTCCAGTGACAACCTACCGGCGTCCCCGCCCGGCACCATGAGCCGCGCTGTCTCGCGCACGGCGACGGCGGGCGAGCGTCGCATTCCCCATCCCTCGGCCAAAGCCACGGCGAGCGGCACGTTGCCGGGAGTCTGCTCTGTCTCCACGGCGTACAGGCGCATGCCGCCCTCCTCTGCCAGCAACCGTGTCGGCAGGACCTCTTCCACGTAGCGCTGCAATGCGTCGTCCACAGGAGGCGCACGGACCACCACGTGCGTGACCCCGAGGGAGGATAGGATCTCGGGCGCCACCTGACGATCAGCGGCCTTCACAGCATCGGTCAATGGGTGCCCTCTTTCCAGAGCGACGATGGACTGCAGGACGGGCATCTCGGAGAAGTACTGGAACTTGAACTCGGGGTTGCGCGAGGTGTTGCCGCCCAGGAGCCGCTTGCCGTGCACGGTCTGATAGAACTGGCCGAACATGATGGCCACGTCCTGGGCCCCGGTTACGCGAAAGCCATTGCGCCAGGCGAGGGGCAGGTCCAGCACCGCGGAGTCGCGCTTGTCGTCCGCCAGGACTCGGTACAAGGGCGGCACGCGCATGTCCGATAGCGGAAGAGGCACCGATAGGTTCTCCAGCAGGAAGACCGCCGAGACCAGTGCCAGCGCGACGGTCCTGTGCCGGCCACGTACCAGCCGGGCCACGCCCATGCCGCTCAGCACCGCCAGCGACAGCCCAGCCATGACACCGTAGCGGCTCGGATACCGGTTGGCCTTGAAGAAGGGCAGTTCCTGGAAGGCCTGGAACGGCATAGGAAGGGCGATCTGCTTCCCGTTCACCTGCAAGACCGGTCCCAGCGAGAGGGCCAGAAAAGCGGCGCCACTCAGGACCCAGAGAAGGGTGCGAGGCCGGCGCGTCCGGGCCCAGCCCAGAGCTGCCAGAAGCCAGACCATCAGGCCGAAGTAGAGGTGCTGTCCCTTGTCGAAGTGCAGCACGGAGGTCCATCGACCCACCAGATTGCCAAGGAGCGGATGGAGCATGGTCGGCGCTAGTAGCCCGGCCAGATCCGCCGAGAACACGTCGGCGAAGCCGCCACCCACGACGCTGAAGTCCCCTTCCGCCAGCATGTCGGGGATCATGGCGGCCAACAGAGGGGCGATAAGCAGGGCGAAGGCGACTCCGGCCAGAGCTAGCGGTACCACGGTCCTGTCGACGAAGCTACGCCACTGTCGGCGCTGGTGGAGGGCCTCCGCCAGTCGCCACACGAAGAGCAAGGAGGCGAACACGATCAAGAAGGAAGCGTAGGTCATCTCCGCCCATGCCTGCAGCGCCAGGAAGAGGGCGGCGATCAGTGCCATCCGACGGCGCCCTCTGGAGGCCTCCACCAGCGCCAGGGCGGCAAAGGGTATCCACTGCGAGGAGGCGACGTTGAACTGCCCCAGCGCCGCATAGAACAGCTTGGGCGCCGCGAAAGCGTAGACGAGCCCGGCAAACCAGGCCCCATACAGACGCGTCGATCGCGCCCCTAGGGGGAGGACACGGTAGCAGAGCAGGAACGCGCCGTAGCCGCTGAGTATGTAGGACGACAACAGGATGGTGTTGCTGGCCGGGATCAGGCCGGCGACTTCCTGCAATGGTCCTGATAGGGCGCCGTTGAGCACCGTGAGGGTGTAGAAGGCGAGGTTGATGCCGATGGGATGGAACATGAAATCACACTGGAACAGGTGGCGGCCCTGCCGGAGCGAGTCCCACACCCACCATAGGTTCCAAGTCAGGGCCGGGTCATCGATGCCGTCGCCGGGGACGTGGGTCCCGAAGTGGAAGACCAGCGGCGCCGTAAGCAGCAGCGAAAGGAGCGCGTAGCTCCCGAGGACGACGGCGTGGACCCGCCACTGCCGCTCGCGGGCGCTGTCGGAGGCCGGCGCCGCCATCTAGCCCTGCGCAGTCGCCAGGAGGGCGACCAACTCATCCTCGCCGACGTCATCGAACACGCGCACGTCACCCAGCTCCAGGGGCAGCACCAGCCTCAGTCGTCCGGCCATTCGCTTCTTGTCGGCCCGCATGGCCGCAACGACAGCCTCGGCCGGATGCGGCGCCGGAACCGTGGGCAGACCGATGGCGCTGAGACAGCTCTGAAGACGCGTTACCAGGGCTCCCGAGCACAGCCCGCGACGGCAGGCGAGCCGCGCGGACAGCATCATGCCGATGGCGACTCCCTCCCCGTGACGCAGGGCATACCCGCTCAGAGTCTCGTAGGCGTGGCCGAACGTGTGACCAAGATTGAGCACAGCCCGCCGACCGCGCTCGTGCGGGTCTTCCTCGACGACGGCCGCCTTGACACGAACGGAGCGCTCGATGACTTCCACCAGGTCGAACGTGCCCTGTTCCAGCATGGCGAACAGGACGGGGTCGGCAATCACGCCGTGCTTGACCGCCTCCGCCAGACCAGAGCGGCGCTCCTCTTCCGGCAGTGTGTCCATGACGTCGGCGTCGATCAGCACCAACTCGGGCTGCTTGAAAGCCCCCACCAAGTTCTTGCCCGCCGGGAGGTCCACGGCGACCTTCGCGCCCACGCTGGAGTCGAAGGCCGCCAAGAGAGTGGTAGGGATCTGAACCAAGGGAACGCCGCGCATGTACAGGGAGGCCACCAGCCCGGCAGTGTCTCCCACTACGCCGCCGCCGAGGGCCACCACGGTGCAGTCGCGCCCTAGCCCGGCCCGCACCATGCCCGTCACCAGACTCTCGACGGAAGCGAGCGTCTTGTGCTCCTCCCCCGCCGGAAAGGCCAGGAGCGAGGCCGAAAGCCCAGCGTCCCGCAGCCCCGAGACTACGCTCTCGCCCAGCAGGGGGCCGGTATGGCTATCGCCGATAGCCGCCACAGGGCCGGAGATCGATCGCGAACGCAGATAGGCAGCCAGAGACCGCAGGCCTCCTCTCGTCACGAACACCGGGTAATGCCCGCTCGGATGCTCCACCGTCAGGCAGCGCTCATCCAC
>JAAYAV010000446.1 GCA_012719195.1 Anaerolineae bacterium
GTGCCCACGATCAGCTCGCCCGGCTTCACGCCCAGGATCTCGCGGGTGCCCTCGATGCCGAAGCGCGGGCCGGGAAAGTGGTGCAGGGCGGCCTCGGGCACCTGGAAGTCCAGCAGGCGCGACTTTTCGTAGGTGGTGAGGGCGTGCGTGCCGCCGCCGACCATGGTTAGCCAGAGGCTGGGGTAGGCCGCCTCTTCCAGGTTCATGTTCACGAGGGGGAACAGGACGGAGACGGTACCCTTGCCGGGCTCCACCTCGTTGACCTCGTAGACCGTGCCGCCGCACTCGCGGAAGAGGGCCGACGGCTCGCCCGCGCCCTGCCAGGCGCCGGTAGTCTCCAGTTCCACCATGTGCTCGGCCACCCGACGCAGGTCGCCCTCGGTCTCGATGTAGTAGGTGGCCAGTACGCTGTCGTTCCGGTCGTGGGCCATGCCATCCCCTCCGTTGCTTCACGCCGACGTGTTGCCCGCCATTATACCCGCTGGGCGGCGCGGGGGAAGAGGAAGGCGAGCGGCCGCGTCGGACCAAGGAACGTCGCCAAACTGCACAGAGTTGCCCTGTGAATCTGTCGGCAATCGGACCATAATACAGCGTTGGCCTTTCGGCCCCTGATCATGGCCGGGGCCATTGGCGCGAGCATCGTCTGGTAGAGGAGCGAGCATGGCCGAGAACTTGGTATCCGCTCTGCCGCTTGTCGTCGCCGTCACCGCGCTTACGGCCGTGCTGGTCTACCTGCGGGCGGAGCAACTCGGCGCCGAACCGGGTGGGGCCGGATCGGCGCCCGACGGCCGCCTCGCGCTGGTGGTCAGCTACGCCATCGCCGGCCTGATCTTCGGGGCGGCCGCGGTGGTGGTGTACCGGCTGATGGAGGGGCGCTACGGGGCCGGAGCGGCCGACGCCCTCCTGAGACTGGCGGTGGGAACAGCCGCCGCGCTGAGCCTGCTAGCAGCGGTGGTGCTTCCCCGGATGGAGCGGGGCGGCGCGGCGGAGTGCATCACCCTCAACCTGGTCTGGGGCCTGGGGTACGGCTTGTTCCTGCCCCGCCTGCTCGGCTAGGCGCCGGGAAGGGGGTGGCGGTCATGGGTGCCTTGCCGGCAGTCATGCCCGTGCTCGCGGTTGTCCTGGCGCTGGTGTTGCTGTACCTGTTCCTGGAGCGGCCCTGGCTAAAGCGCTGGGGGGCGACGGACGAGGACGTGAGGCGATGTCTCCCCGGCGACGACCTGGTGCCCCGGCTCGACCGGACCACCACCGGCTCCATTCGCATACCCTATCCGCCGGCACAAGCGTGGCCCTGGCTGGCCTAGATGGGCTACCGGCGCACGTCTGCTGGTACGGAGCCGCGCTGACTACGGCTCCAGCACGATCATGCCGGCGCTGAACCGGGTGCTGATCGAGTCGGGGGCTTCCTAATGGAGCGCAAGACGATGCTCAACCTGCGTAGATTGGCGTCGCAGGACCGGACCCAGCCGGGGCGATAGGCAGCGTGCCGCGACCCAAAGACGACACGGAGGATGCAATGCGAGCACTGGCGCGAGTACTCCTAGCACTGTGCCTGGGACTGGCCGGGCTGACGGCGACCGCCCCGGAGACGGGCGCGGCCCAGGCGCCGCGGTCGCCGCTTGAAGTGCGGGAGGTGGAGGCGTTCCTGGACGGGCAGATGGCGGCGCGCATGGAGGTAGCCCATGTGGCCGGAGCGGTGGTGGCGGTCGTGCAAGATGGCGAGGTGCTGCTGTCCAAGGGCTACGGCTACGCGGACGTCGCCGCGGCCCAGCCGGTCGACCCGGCATCGACGTTGTTCCGGCCGGGGTCCATCAGCAAGCTCTTCACCTGGATAGCGGTGATGCAGCTGGTGGAGCAGGGGCGGCTGGACCTGGATGCCGACGTCAACACCTACCTGGGCGACTGGCAGATCCCCGAGACCTTCGCCCAGCCGATCCGGCTGCGTCACATCCTGACTCACACCCCGGGCTTCGAGGACGTCAGCCTGGGGCTGTTCGTCAGAGAGTCGGACCCGATGCTGTCGCTGGAAGACTACCTCCGCCAGCACCTGCCGGCGCGCGTGTACCCACCCGGCGAGGTGATGGCCTACTCCAACTACGCCAGCGCTCTGGCCGGTCACATCGTCAGCCGTGTGAGCGGGGTGCCCTTCGAGCAGTACGTGGCCGAGAACATCTTCGCGCCACTGGGGATGACGGCGAGCACCTTCGTGCAGCCGCTTCCGGACACGTTGGCGGGCGGCATGTCGCGCGGATATCGCTACCTGGGCGGTCGCTACGAGCCGCGCTGGTTCGAGGTGGTGCAGGCGAGGCCTGCCGGCGGCTTGAGCACCACCGGCGCCGACATGGCCCGCTTCATGATTGCCCTGCTCCAAGGCGGCAGCTACGACAGCCGCAGCATTCTGCCGTCGAGCATGGTGCGCGACATGATGGACCTGCACTACTCCGTGCCGCCCCAGCAGCAGGGATGGGGCTGGGGCTTCGCGGTGCAGAAGACGGGCGGCCTGCATACCGCCGGCCATGGTGGGGACACCACCTACTTCCACTCCTCGCTCAGCTTGCTCCCGCAACACGGCGTCGGCATATACGTCTCCACCAACACCGACACCGGCGAGGCAGTAGCGGAACCGCTGGTGTCGGCCTTCCTCGAGCGCTACTTCTTGCCCACGACGTCCAGGCAACCGCAGGCGGATTCGTATCCGCTGGAGAGTGGGGAGCGATTCGCCGGCAGCTACATGATCGCCCGCGCCAACTTCACCTCCATTGAGCGGTTGTTGACCCTCTTCCAGACGGTTAGCGTTCACGCCACCGAGCGGGGGACGCTCAAGTTGGTGGGGCCGCATGGCCTGGACGAGGTGGAGTGGGCCCAGGACGAGCCGCTGCTGTTCGTACCGGTGGAGACCGGCGACGTCCTGGCCGGGCCGCTGGTCTTCGAGGCGAACGAGTCCGGGCGGGTCGAGCGCCTATACGTGGGTGGTTGGGCCCTGCTCAAGCTGCCCGGGTATGCGGTGGCCCTGGCCTCGCTGCCAGGCGTGGGTGCCCTGCTGGCGGTGATGCTCGCCAGCGTGGTGATCTGGCCGGTGGGCTTCCTGGGGAACCGGGCGCGGCGACGCCGCCTGGAGACACAGCCCGGCACCGGGATCTGGCCGAGCCTGGCGCGCCTGGTGGCTTGGGTGCAGGCGGTGCTCTCGCTCCTGGCCCTCGGTGGCATCTTCGTTCTGCTGAGCGACCTGGAGTCGGTGACCTTCGGCTTGCCGGCGGCGCTGGAGCTGCTCCTACGGGTACCCTACCTGACGACGGCGCTCACCGGCGCGATGCTGCTCTTCGCGGTGGCGGCCTGGTGGCGCGGTTGGTGGACGCTCATCGGTCGGCTGCACTACACGCTCTTGACGGTGGCGGCCGCACTGCTGGTGGTGTGGCAGGCGTACTGGCGTCTATTGGTCTGGGGGTGAGGTGACGTGAACGACAGGGTGCTGGTGACGTACGGCTCGTGGTGGGGTTCAACCGCCGAGGTGGCTCAGGAGATCGGGAAGATATTGCGCGAAAGCGGCGCCGAAGTGGACGTGCTTCCCGCCGGGAAGGTGAAGAGGGCGGACGGCTACCGGGCAGTGGTCATCGGGTCCGGGATCCGTGCCGGCCGCTGCAAGGGTGAAGTGACCAAGTTCATCAGCCGCAACAAGGCGGCCTTGGCCGGGATTCCAGTGGCGGTTTTCGTGGTTTGCCTGCAGCTGCAGGAGGACACACCAGAGAACCGAGAGCAGGCGCTCACGTTCCTCAAGCCGATCACCGACGGCGTGGAGGCAGTCAGCGTCGGCCTGTTCGCCGGGGCGCTCACGGCCGATCGGGCTCCCTTCTTCATGAAGCTCATCGTCAAGTCCATGCCCCAGGGTGACTGGCGCGATTGGGAGGCCATCCGCACTTGGGCGGGGGAGCTGCCGGCCCGGTTCGCCGCGGCGCCGGCCGTCTGAGGTGCGGCACGAGGCTTACTCCTCGATCACAGGTGCGTGCTGCAACTGCGGCCGCCGGAGAGGCGCTCGAGTTGGTGGGGCGGGGTAGCGGCGGGTGGAGCGGTAGATTCCTCGCTTCGTTCACGGCTGTGCCGTGAACCGGCTCGGAATGACATGGGACCGGAGGGCCCGCCTAGACGACGCCGCGCTCCCGCAGGCCGGCCACCTTCTCGGCCGATAGGCCGAGAAGCTCCCCGAGGACTTCCTCGGTGTGCTGGCCCAGGGCCGGCGCCGGTCCCACCACCGCTCCGGGCGTATCCGACAGCTTGATGGGGATGCCGGCCATGTGCATAAGGCCGGCAACCGGGTCCATCACCTCCTGGATCATCTCGCGCGCGTTCACCTGGGGATCGTGCGCCATATCGGCGACGGTGTTGATGGGCCCGCTGGGTATGCCCTCGCGCTCCAGGTGTTCCAGCCACCAGGCGGTGGGCCGGCGGCGGATGATGGCGCCCATCTCTTCTTGCAGGTCGGCGTGATTGCCGGTGCGAAGGCTGTTGCTGCAGAAGCGGGGATCGGTGGCCAGTTGCTCCTCGCCCACCAGCCGGCAGAAAGAGGAGAAGAGCTGATCGTTGCCGATGGCCACCACCACTTGACCGTCGGCGGTGTCGAAGGCCTGGAAGGGGGTGATGGACGGGTGCCGGGTGCCCAGCCGGCCGGGGACCTCTCCGGTGATGGAGTAGCGGCTGATGGCGTTCTCCAGCAGGGCGATGAGCGAGTCCAGCATGGCTACGTCCACCATTTGCCCTGTGCCGGTGCGGTCGCGCTGATGGAGGGCAGCCAGTACGCCGATGACGGCGAAGGCGGCAGCGCTCAGGTCTCCGATGGAGACGCCGACGCGAGCGGGAAGTCCGTCCTCGTCGCCGGTGATGCTCATGAGGCCGCTCATGCCCTGAATCACGGCGTCGTAGGCGGGCCGGTGCGAGTAGGGGCCCGATTGGCCGAAGCCGGAGACGGCGGCGTAGATGAGGCGCGGGTTGGTGGGCCGGAGGGACTCGTAGTCCAGCCCGAGCCGCTCCATCACGCCCGGGCGGTAGTTCTCGATAAGCACGTCGGCTTTCTCGGCCAGGCGCAGGAAGATGGCCTTGCCCTCGGCAGACTTGAGGTTGAGGGTGATGCTGCGCTTGCCGCGGTTGACGCTGGCGAAGTAGCCGCTTACGCCATTGGCGAAGGGTCCGAACTCGCGGGCGTCGTCTCCGCGGCCGGGCAGTTCCACCTTGATGACCTGGGCGCCCAGGTCGGCCAGGAGCATGCCGGCGAAGGGGCCGGCCA
>JAAYAV010000447.1 GCA_012719195.1 Anaerolineae bacterium
CTGCCATGGGCGCCGGGAGCCCCTAGGAAGGGAGAGCTCCGGTCGGGATAGTGAAGCCGGCACCAGTCTCACTGGCGCCGCCATCGAGCCGCAGTCCAATACCCCGACAGTGTAGCATGCTGCCGGCGACGGGCAACCGTCGGGCCGGCACAAGACTCGCCGATCGATCGCCCTGATCCTGTGCTATCATAGCGAGGCAAGTTCGACCGGCTCAGCCCCTTCAAAGGCAGTACTTGGCGAACAGGAGCAGACTGTGACTATGTGGCGCAAGCTGACTTCCCTCTACCTAGCGCTCGTGCTGCTGCTGACTCTCGTCGCCCCGGCGGGCGTGGCCGGGCAAGCAGAGCGCCTGGCCTATCGCGTAGACATCAGCGGGCCGATCACCGTCGTGACGGCCGGCTACCTGGAGCGGGCGATTGATGAGGCGGAGGGCGACGGCGCTGCTGCCCTGGTGGTGGTGCTCAACACCCCCGGCGGCGGGCTCACCACCACTCGGGAGATGGTGGAGACTATGCGTGCCTCCACTGTTCCCATTCTGGTCTACGTCGGTCCCAGCGGCGCCACCGCCGCCTCTGCCGGAACCATCATCACGCTCGCCGGCCACGCCGCCGCCATGTCCCCGGGAACGAGCATCGGCGCCGCCAGCCCGGTGAGCATGGAAGGGGAGATGGGCGAGGTGGAGCGGCGCAAGGCGGAGAACATCCTCGTCGCCGACCTCAAGGCCCTCACCGAGGGGCGCTCGCCGGAGGCCCAGGAGTGGGCGGAGAAGGCAGTCACCGAGTCGGCCGCCCTCAGTGCTTCTGAGGCGCTCGCCATCGGCGTGGTGGATGCCGTCGCCGCGACCCCGGAGGAGGCGCTGGCGCAGCTTCAGGGGAAGGAACTCCTTGTGGCCGGCCGCACCGTGGCGCTGGATGCCGCCGGCGTGCCCCTGGAGCCGGTACCCCTCTCGCTGGTGGAGCAGCTTCTCGACGCCCTGCTGGACCCCAACATCGCCTTCATCCTGCTTACCATCGGCATGAACGCCATTCTCTTCGAGCTCTCCAGCCCGGGCGGCTATGTCGCCGGAATCGTCGGCGCCATCTGCCTGGTGCTCGGGTTCTTCGCCTTGGGCGTGCTCGACGTCAACTGGACCGGGTTGGGGCTGATCGTTCTCGCCTTCGTCCTCTTCGTCGCCGACGTTATGACGCCGAGCCTGGGCGTGCTCACCGGCCTAGGGGTGCTCTCCTTTGCTCTGGGGTCGGTGGTGCTCTTCAGCTCACCTCTCTACCAGGTCTCGCTGGCGCTGGTGGCGACGGTAGCCCTCTTCACCGGCGGCTTCATCCTGTTTGTAGTGGCTAAGGCGATCGCCGCCCAGCGCCGCCCGCCTGTCACCGGCACCGCGACCCTGGTGGGGGCGGTGGGACAGGTCCGCGAAGCCCTGGATCCGGAGGGGATGGTGCTGGTTGGCGGGGAGCTGTGGAGCGCCCGCAGCGAGGCGGCGCCGGTGGCGGCGGGTGCCATGGTGCGCGTCACCGCGGTGGAGGGGCTGCGCCTGACGGTGGAAGAGGTGACGGAGTAGGGGAGCAGGGGCATCGGCCTGGCGTCTTCGCGTCGATCCTCCTCCCCGGCGACAGTCACCGTCCACCCCGCTTCTTGACCACCGCCCCTGCCGGGCCCATGCTAGGCCCATCTCGAGTGGAACGGGCCGTCGCGGGAGACGGACCAGGGCCCTCTCCGGGGAGTGACACCTATGGCAGTTCGAGCAGGAATCATCGGTACCGGCGGCATTTCGCGGGCGCACGTGCGCGGCTACCGCAACAACGGCGTCACCGTCACCGCCCTCATGGACGTCAACCGCGAGGCCGCCGAGGCCATGGCGGTCGACATCGAGGGCGCCAAGGTCTTCGACACCTATGGCGAGTTGCTGGACTCCGGGCAGATCGATGTGCTCAGCATCTGCACGCCGCCGGTGGCCCACGAGGAACCGGCCGTGATGGCGCTAGAGCGGGACATCCACGTCCTGCTGGAGAAACCCATGGCGCACACCACCGCGTCCGGCCGCCACATCCTGGACGCGGCGGCCAAGTCGAGCGCCGTGATCACCATAGGCTTCCGTCACCGCTACCTGCCCGCGGTGCAGAAGCTGCGCGAACTCATCACGAACGGCACCCTGGGCGAGATCGTGCTCTACCAGAATGCCTTCACCGGCCCTGCCTTCCGCATGAAGGATCGCTGGTTCAGCAAGAAGGCCATCTCCGGCGGCGGTAGCCTGATGGACACCAGCATCCACTCGGTGGACATCTTCCGCTACTTACTGGGCGAGGTGGCGGAGCAGCGCGCCCTCACCGCCCGACACATGGACGGCATCGACGTGGAGGATGCAAGCATGCTGCTGGTGAAGAACCCAGCCGGCGCGGTGGGGTGCCTGATGGCGTCCTGGGTGGCGGGCGTGGGCCAGAGCTTCATTGACGTCACCGGCCAGGACGGTCGCGCTCTGTTCGACTACGGCCAGGGCGATCAGGTGAAGCTGCAGCGTCGGGGTGAGAAGGAGTGGGAGACCATCGCCGTGCGCCCCAGCGACGGCTTCGACGAGGAGATAGACGGCTTCCTCAAGGCCATCCGCGGCGAAGAGGGTATGCTCGTGACGGCGCAGGACGGGTTCCGCGCCCTGGAAGTCATCCAGAACTGCTACCAGTAAGAACGGCGCCGGGCCGGTAGACCCAAGGCCCGGCGCTGTTTCGCGCGATCATTGCTCGGCGGTGCCCCGCCCTCTGCGGGGGGCGGGGTTTCTTCTTAGTCCGGCAGAGGCGCCATCGTCCCCCGGGC
>JAAYAV010000448.1 GCA_012719195.1 Anaerolineae bacterium
ACGGCACCGCCACGCTGGCGGGCACGCCGGCCGCGGGCTCGGACGGAACCTACGCCCTGACCATCACCGCGGCCAACGGCGTCTCGCCGAATGCGACGCAGGCCTTCACCCTGACGGTAGAGGAAGCCGGATCACCGCCGGGCACCGACGACACCACCTACCTGCCGCTGGTACTCAGTGACTGAAGGACCAGCGGCGCCGTGAGGGAACCGGAGGGGGCCACTCGCGCGAGTGGCCCCCTCCGGTCGGAGCGCCGGCTCGCGCTAGGCCCAGGGGATCCACTGCCGGTTGGCCTCCAGCAGGTCGTCCAGCAAAGCGACGGCCTCCTCCCACGAGGGCACCAGTGGGTGCGCCAGGAGCGCCTGCAAAGCCAGCCGCCGGCTCCCCTCCACCGCCGCCTGCACCGTCAGGCTCTCGTACGCCTTGACCGCCTGCACCAGCCCCCGGATAGCCAGGGGGACGGCGCCCATGCGCAGCGGCCTCGGGCCGCGGGCGTCCACCAGGCAGGGGACCTCCACCGAGGCGTCGGCGGGCAGGTCGTCCAGGGCGCCCTGGTTGAGCACCTGGCTGATCTGGCGCGTCGGCCGGTTGTGGTGGAGGGCGAGCATCACGTTGAAGGCCATCTCTGAGTAGCCGCCCCCGCCCCGCTGGCTCAGCAGGTCCGGCTTGCTCGCCAGGCCGGGATCGGCGTACTGCCGCAGCAGCTCCGCCTCCATCTCGCGCACCACCTCCCCCCGGGTGCGGTGGCCGGGCTGCCGGGCTTCCTCCACCAGACGCGGCTGGTGGTAGTAGTAGGCCAGGTAGGAGCAGGGGATCACCCCCAGAGTGCGGATCAGGTCGGGAGCCAGCCGCCAGTGTTCGGCCGCCGCCTCCACCGCCTGCTCGGTGGCGTCGTGGCCATCCACCCAGACGCGCGTCACGTAGCCGAGATGGTTGAGCCCGAGCCAGTCCACCACCGCCCGTTCCGGCGGCACCTGCATGGCCTGCAGGACGGCGGCGATCCAGCCGTCGGGCCCGTTGCAGAGACCGACGAAGGGCGTGCGGGTGTGTTTGCCCAACGCCTCCGCCATGATGCCGCTGGGGTTGGTGTAGTTGATGAGCCAGGCGTCGGGGCAGAGGCGCTCCATGTCCCGCGCCAGCCCCAGCAGTACCGGGATGGTGCGCAGCGCCTTCATCATCCCGCCCGGACCGGTGGTCTCCTGGCCGATGACGCCGTGCTGGAGGGGCACACGCTCGTCGCGGATGCGCGCCTCCATCCCGCCCACCCGGATGACACTATTGACATAAGTGGCGCCATCAAGAGCACGAGCCCGATCCGTGGTGCCGGTGACCGCCACCGGCAGGCCGGCACGGGCCAGCATGCGCCGGCTCAGCCCGGCCAGCGTCTCCAATCGCTGCTCGTTTATGTCGAGAAGGGCCAGCTCGGAGACGGGGAAGTCCGCGTGACGCTGGATGAGGCCGTCCACCAGCTCCGGGGTGTACGAGCTGCCGCCGCCGAAGATCACCATCTTCATGGGTCCAGACTCCTTTGGGCGCCTTCGGGTGCGCCTGCCATCACTCGGCGCGCTCGGCGCCGCTGGTGTCGAATAGCTCCGGCCCCGGGCAAGTCTCCGCCAGGCGATCGTACATCGCCTCGGTGACCGGCACGCCCAAGGCGTCGTAGGCCAGGAGCACCGCGCCCACCGCCGGCTCCACCGTCAGCGG
>JAAYAV010000449.1 GCA_012719195.1 Anaerolineae bacterium
CGACGCCCTCGCTCCTCCGCGCATCGAGCCCACGCCGCCCGGCGACGCTCAGCCCAACCCACCCGACGCCCCCGAGCGCATCCACCTCAGCCGGCGCGATCAGACCGCCGACCAGGAGGTGAAGGCGCTGGTGCGTTCGCTCCAACGCTGCCTGGAGGAGCAGCCCGACGCCACCGTCGCCGTGCTCACGCCGCGCAACACGCGCGGGGCCGATGTCGTCGCTAAGCTCCGCGAGGCCGGCCTACCCTATGTGGAGCTCCTCCGCAGCACCATGTCCACTCGGCAGGCGGCCGAGCGCTTGGGGGCCGTCCTGGGCTACCTGGCAGACCCCCTCTCGGGGGCGCGGCTGGCGGCCGCCTACCGGGCCTGGGCCCGCCCCGACGAGGATGAGGAGCTCGACCCCGGCGACCTGCGCCGTCTGTGCGCCGGCCGGCTGGAGGCGCTTCTCGCTCCCGGGCCCGAGCAGGAGTCTGCCGCCACAGAGGATCACAGCGACGAGGGTGATGACCGGTTGGCCCTCTTCCTGGTCTTGGCGCGGCGCTGGCTCGATGCTTCCCTGCTCCCCATAGACCAGTTGGTGCTCACCCTGGCGCAGGACCTATTCCAGGAGCCCGCCGAACTGGCCCTGGCGCACAAGCTGGCCGCGCATCTTGGTCGCTCCGCCGAGGCTAACCCCACCTGGCGGCTGCCCCAGCTGCTGCGGGAAGTCCAGGCCATCGCCTCCAACCGGCGCACCTTCGGCGGCTTCAGCGACGACGAAACCGGCTTCGATCCGGAGAGCCACCGAGGCAAAGTGGTGGTGTCCACCGTGCACAAGGCGAAGGGGCTGGAGTGGGACCGGGTGTACCTGCTCTCGGTGAGCAACTACGACTACCCCTCGGCCCAGGCCCACGACACCTACATCGGGGAGAAGTACTTCGTGCGCGACCGCCTCAACCTCCAGGCCGAGGTGGAAGCCCAACTGCGGTCCGTGGCGTTCGTGGCCGGAAACGGCGCCCAGGCAGATCGGCCTTACCACGAGGGCGAGGCCACCCGGACGGCCCGGCTGCGTTACTGCGCCGAGCGGCTGCGGTTGCTGTACGTGGGCATCACCCGGGCCAAGAGGGAACTGGCGATCACCTCGAATAGCGGTCGTCGCCGGGACTCTCAGCCCGCGGCCCCGCTGGTGGCCCTCAGCACCTGGTGGGAGGAGACCAATGGCCAGCCTACCCCCTGACTTTCAGTTCAGCCAGGCCTCCCTACAGGACTACGTGGACTGCCGGCGCCGCTTCCTCCTCGCCCACGTGCGGCGCATAGTCTGGCCCGCCGTGGAGTCTGAGCCTTTCCTCGCTCACGAACGGCAGCTAGCCCTCGGCACTGCCTTCCACCGGCTCATCTGGCAGCACCTCTCCGGCGTGGAGCCGGAGCGACTCACCCGCGCCGCCGGCCGCGAGCCAGAGCTGGCCCGCTGGTGGGAGCACTATCTCTCGCTGCGGCCCGCTGCCCTGCCCGGCCGTCTCTACCCGGAAGTGACCCTCGCCGC
>JAAYAV010000450.1 GCA_012719195.1 Anaerolineae bacterium
CTGACGGCCTTCCACGAACACGTGCTCGGCCTCCTGCGCGCCCAGGGTCCCCTCACGGAGGAAGGCTTCCGCGCCGCGCTGCAGCGTGCCTCGCTGGACCGGAAGGAGCGCCTCTCGGCGACGGCCGCTGCAGCCGCCATGGAGACCCTCGTCCAGCAGGGGACCGTCAGGCGATTTTGGCGCCCCGCGCGGCCGAGAACCGAGCCTAACCTACTCCCCCGCGTCCAGCTGCTCGTCGATGAGGCTACCGCCCTCAGGCGGATGGCGGAGAAGGCCGCCCGTTCCGCCCAGTCGCGCCTACTGCTCGCGCTGGCCGCCGCCCAAGCCGCCGGCGATCCACTCCAGAGCCTGGCCGGCCTGGCGGCGGACCTGGACCTTGATGCTCTCCGGCTGAGCAAGCTCGCTGAGCACGACATGGTGAGCTTGGTCCAGGGTGAAACGGTGTGGCAGGTCTCCGACTCCGGGGCGGCCGCCGAGGCGGTGCCGGAGTGGGTGCGCCGGGGCGGTGCCCGTACCGCCGACGAGTGGACCCGCGCCGGCCTCGAACACGGAGAGGTGGAGCGGCTGGTCGAGACCGGGCTGCTCACCAGTCACAGCGTGCCCGACCAACTGGCTCTGCGCGTGGAAGCTGTCGAGGCCTGGGAGAGCGTAGTGGAGCGGGACGGATCGGCAGCCAGCCGGCGCGCCCTGGCCGCACTAGCTCGACTGGGCGGCGCGGCCTGGCTGCGTGACCTTACCCGGGTGGCCGCCTGTACCCGTGCGAACGTCGAGCGTCTGGTGGACCTAGGCGTCGTGGCCATCGCCGCGGCTCGCTTCTACCGTGACCCGTTCCTCAAGGAGGCGGGTGATCCCGCCCCCTTGCCGGCGCTTACCGAGGAGCAGCGGGATGCTCTGGAACCCATCGTCGCTGCACTTGCGGCCGGCCAGCAGGCAAGCTTCCTCCTCCAAGGGGTCACCGGCAGCGGCAAGACCGAGGTCTACCTGCACGCCGTCGAGCGGGCCCTCGCACTCGGCCGGCAGTCCATCGTCCTGGTGCCCGAGATCGCGCTGACTCCGCAGACGCTCAGCCGCTTCGGGCGGCATTTCCCGGGCCGCGTGGCCGTCCAGCACAGCGGGCTCAGGCCCGGCCAGCGCTACGATCAGTGGACGCGGGTGCAGGACGGCGAAGCGGATGTGGTAGTCGGCCCCCGCTCGGCCCTCTTCATGCCCCTGCCTCGTTGCGGCCTCATCATCATCGACGAGGAACACGAGTCGTCGTACAAGCAGGACTCGCGCCCCCACTACCACGCCCGCGATGTGGCCCTCCGGCTGGCGCGGGAGACAGGCGCCGTGGTCGTGCTCGGGTCCGCCACGCCGGACGTCACGACCTACCGGGCTGCCGAGCGTGGCGCCCTCCAGTTGTTGCGCCTCACCGAACGCTACGGCGGCGCCCAGCCCCTCGCCCTGCCCCCGGTGCAGGTGGTGGACATGCGCGCCGAACTCCGCGACGGCCATACCGGGCTCCTCAGCCGGGCACTGCTGGCCGCGCTGGGGCAGACGTTGGAGCGGGGCGAGCAGGCTATTCTCTTCCTCAACCGCCGCGGCACGTCCACCTTCGTCATGTGCCGCGATTGCGGCTTCGTCGTCGAGTGCCCCCGGTGCGATATCCCACTCACCTACCACATGGCTTACGGTGAGAGCCGGCAGCCGGCCCTCACCTGCCATCACTGCGGCCGCCAAGCCGAACCGCCACACCGCTGCCCCCAGTGCGGTAGCAGCCGAATCCGCTATTTCGGCGCCGGCACGGAGCGCGTGCAGGCCTACACTGAGGCCGCCTTCCCCAACGCCCGGGTACTGCGCTGGGACCGCGACACCGTGCGCAGCAGCGGCGGTCACGAGGCCATTCTTCACCGTTTCCTGCGCCACGAGGCGGACGTGCTCATCGGGACGCAGATGGTGGCCAAGGGTCTCGACCTCCCCCTCGTCACCCTCGTCGGCGTCGTTTCGGCCGACGTGTCTCTTTTCTTCCCCGACTTCCGCGCCGGAGAGCGCGCTTTCCAGCTACTGACACAGGTGGCGGGCCGCGCCGGAAGACGCGAAGGCGGTGGCCAAGCGATCGTCCAGACTTACCACCCCGACCACTATGCCGTGCAGGCCGCCGCCCGACACGACTACACCTCGTTCTACGCCCGCGAGATCGCCCTGCGCCGCCGGCTCGGTTACCCCCCCTTCGGACACATGGTGCGCTTGCTTCACGCTCAGGCCAGCGCCAGACGCGCCGAGTCGGCAGCCGGCGAGTTGGCGGAGCGCCTGCGCCTGAGCATCCGCCGCGAGGGCATAGCTAACCTGGAAGTCATCGGCCCGGCCCCCTGCTTCTACCGCCGCCTTCGCGGTCGCTACCGCTGGCACATCCTCCTTCGAGGGCACGGGGCCCAGGAGCTCCTGCTCGCCGAGCCCCCTCCGGCCGGCTGGCGCGTGGATGTGGATCCGCTCGACTTCCTCTAGCGTCGCATCGCCCCCGTTCGACCGCGAGGCGGCCGATGGAGTATGATCGGCTCACCGCCTCGCCGCCGGCCATGCCGCCACCGCGAGCCGGTCACCTACTGGGCCTGCAGGAGGTTTTCCAGTGTTCCGAACTGTCGTTGCGCCGGCCACGGACCAGTATCCGCGCAATACCGAGGCCGATGTCGTGGTGCTTCCCGATAGCCGCCTGCTGTTAGCCTACACGCGCTTCCAGGGCGGCGGGTCGGACTTCGACCGTGCCGAGATAGTGGGGCGCTACTCAGCTGACTCCGGCCGCACCTGGACGGAGCCGACCGTGCTCCAGCCCAACGACGCCGGGGTCAACTGCATGTCGGCCACGCTGCGCCAACTCCCCGACGGGGATCTGCTCCTGTTCTACCTGCGCAAGAACTCGGCGACCGATCTTCACGTGCTGGTGAAGCGTTCAGCGGATCAGGGCGCCTCTTGGAGCGAGCCGGTGCAGGTGAGCGAGGGCGAGGGCTACTACGTGATGAACAACGCCCGCGTCGCCCGCCTCAGCACCGGACGTCTGGTGGCGCCGGTGTCCTACTGCCCCGACGCCGGCGCTCCCATAGACGCCGGTGGCCACCACGAGGTGCTCTGCTAC
>JAAYAV010000451.1 GCA_012719195.1 Anaerolineae bacterium
CTACGTCCAGCGGGCGGAGGCGGCCGCCTGCGCCTACCCCAACGAGCGCACCCGCGCCGACTACGATCCGACGCACCTGGCCGCCTTGGCGGCGTCGGGCCGGCTGGAGGTGGTGGCGGGAACGCACCCGGTGAGCCCGCACGTGCGGGTGGAGCCGGCTCCCGGGCACACGGACGGGCACCAGGTGGTGCGCATCGAGGACGGGGGCCAGTCGGCGCTGTACGTCAGCGACTTGGCGATCATACCGGTGCAGGCGGAGCGGTTGGCCTGGATCTCGGCCCTGGACGTGGCTCCGATGCAGACCCTGGAGAGCAAGCGCGAGATCTTAGGCCGGGCGGTGGAAGAGGGCACACTGCTTCTCTTCGAGCACGAGCCCGACCTACAGCGCTGCCTGGGCTACCTGGAGCGCCAGGGTAAGCGCTGGCGCTACCGGCCGCGACCGCTCACCTGAGAGAGCCGCCGAACCGGACGCTCAGCCCAGCAACCAGAGGCTGACGGACATCAGGACCATCCCCGCCAGGACCCCCACAATGGGCAGGTGGTTGTCGCACAGCGAGCAGGCCACCGGCACCAGCTCGTCCAGCGAGATGAACACCATCACCCCCGCCACCCCCGCCAACACTATCCCGAGCAGCGTCGAGCTGAGGAAGGGGAGCAGTATCAGGGCCGTGAGGACCGCTCCCAAGGGCTCGGACATGCCGGAGACGAAGGACCAGAGGAAGGCCTTGCGGCGGCTACCGGTGGCGGCGTAGATCGGACCCGACACCGCCAGTCCCTCGGGTATGTTGTGGATGGCCACGGCGGCGGCGATGGCCAGGCCGAGCCTGGGGCTTTCCATCGTCCCGGCGAAGGTGGCCATGCCCTCGGGGAAGTTGTGGATGGCTATTCCCAGGGCAATGAAGACGCCGGTGCGCAGGTAGCGACCGTCGAGCCGCTCGTGCACAGCCGGCTTCTCGCCCCCCAGGTACTGGTGCGGAATCACCAGGTCCACGATGAACATGAGGGCCATGCCCGAGAAGAAGGCGAGGTGAGCGGGCAGGAAGCCGATGGTGCTGACGCCGTGCGGCAGCAACTCGGAGAAGGAGACGAGTAGCATCACCCCGGCGGAGAAACCGAGGGTGAGGACCATGAAGCGGGGGCCCGGGTTCCGTACCGCGGTGGCCAGCAGGCTACCCAGCACCGTCGAGAAACCCGCCAGAGTGGCCAGGCCCAGCCCCAGCCAGATGGTGTCGTTCATGGACGTGTGCGTCCTTCCAGGAGGAGCCGGCGGGTCCACTCGTTGAGTAGCGGGTCCGACGTCTCCTCCATCCACGCTACCAGGCGATGGCGCAGGCGTTCGGCCACCTCTCGCAGTGATGGGTCGCCGGCCCGATTGTGGATCTCCGCCGGGTCCTGCAGGAGGTCATAGAGCTCGTCTTCGGCGGTGGCGTTCCAGACGTACTTCCAGCGGCGGTCGCGCACCATGCGGGAGCTGTAGAGCCCGAACTGGCTGCCATAGTAGGTGGAGAAGATGTCGGCGCGGGTTGGAGCCGGGGCGCCCCGGAGGAGGGGCAGGAGGCTGCTCCCCTGGAACGTGTCCGGCAGGGGCGCGCCCGCCATGTCGCAGAAGGTGGCGGCTAGGTCCAGCTCGTGTGAGACAAAGGCCTCGCACACCCGGCCGGGGTCGGCCCCCGCCGGCCAACGCAAGATCAGAGGCACGTGTACCACGTCGTCATACATGACGTGGTGCTTGTCTATCATGCCGTGGCCGCCGCAGAGGTCGCCATGGTCGCAGGTGTAGACCACCAGGGTGCTCTCCGCCAGGCCAAGGTCATCGAGTTCGGTGAGAACGCGACCGATCTGCGCATCCATGAGGGTGATCTGGGCCAGATAGGCAGACACCAGCGGGGCCCAGTCCGGCCACTGCCAGCCGTCTACGCCCCAGGTACGCCGCATCTGCGCCTGTATGAAGGGCTTGCCCTGAAGGGGATCGGGGAAGCTGGGCCAGGGCGGGATGCTGTCGGGTGGGTAGAGGGAGTAGTAGGGTTCCGGGACAACGTTGGGCAGGTGCGGCCCGTAGGGGTCCCAGCGTATGAAGAAGGGGCCGTCCTCGGAGGCGACGGCGCGAAGACGATCAATGACGTGACCGGCCTCCCAGCCTACCTGAGACTGCTCCGGAGTCACGAACGGGTCTTGGCCGCCGAGCCAGCCACCCTCGCTGGGGACGGGCGGCAGGCCCTGGTCCGCTCGCCAGGCGCGGTAGCCCTGTCCGGGTAGGTAATCGTGGAAGCCGGCCTGCAAGGGGTCCCCGGCGATACCCCACTTCCCCACGTAGGACAGATGGTAACCGGCGCCGGAGAGCGACTGGGCGAAGGTGGGCAACCCCTCGACGGCCGGGCGCCCGGCCTCGGTACCGCGGTTGGCAACGGCCTGGTGCCGCGCCGGCCAGACGCCATACAAGAGGCTGTTGCGAGCCGGCGTGCACACGGGGGTGGGAGTGAAGGCGTGGCTGAAGCTGATCCCCTCGGCGGCGACGCGGTCCAGGTTGGGGGTGCGGACGAATGGATGGCCGTTGGCGGCGACACAGTCGTAGCGATGCTGATCCGAGTGAATGAGCAGTATGTTGGGGCGGTCCAACCGGTTTGGTCTCCCCGATTCGTGGTGGTGGGCAGGGGAAGGATACGCAGAACCGGACGAATGTCTAGGCGAAGGGGTGAGCAGGAGCGGCGAGGCGATGACAGACGGGCCACCCGAGGAGTTGGGGTGGCCCGGTTATTGCCTGGTGCCGGTTCAGGTCTGAGGCTCGGCGTGGACGGCGTAGGACTCGGCGATCACCGCACGGACGGCGTCGAGAGGGAGGGCCTCGTAACGGCGGAAGCGGATGCAGCCCTTCCCCAGGTCAATGCCTCGCACGCTGAGGGCTTGCCTGTGCCTCTCCACGGCATCAGTGTCCACGTACAGGCTCATGTACTGCTTCTGAGAGGCGAAACCGGCGACATAGCCGTCGCCGACGCTGTAAGTAGGCATCTTGTACTGGATGCCCTCCACCGCTCGTGGAGCCAACTCGCGGACCAGCACCCTCAGCTTGGTCAGCACCGCCTTTCGATCGGGCGGCAGGGCGTCGAGGTATGCCTGAACCGGGTCCGGTCGGTCGCCCAAGTTGTGCCTCCCAGAGACGGGCTCAGCGGGCGCCGACCGCCTGCAGGCAGGCCTGCATGTGCCCGCGAGACTCGGCGGCGATGACGATGCACTGGTCGAGCGGGTAGTCCTTGGCTCCGATGATCTCCAGGTCGAGCGGGCCGGTGTAGCCGTGCTCGTGGAGGACGCGGATGTAGCCGACCAGGTTGATGTCGCCGCGTCCGTTGGCCTGCATCTCCGGCTTGCCCGGGCTGTCCTGCCTCCCCTTGCAGTCGCGGATGTGGACGTGCTTGACGCGACTGATAACTTGGGAGATGGCCTCGACCGGATCTTCACCGCCGCGGTAGATGTGTGAGGGATCCATGTCGATCCCGAAGGCGGGCGAGTCGATATAGTCCATGATCCGTAGGGTGCTGGGCGTGTCGTGAATGGCGGCTCTTACGTGGGCCTTCACGCACAGGGTGACACCGTACTTCTCTGCCATTCGGGACAACCCCGCCAGCGAGTCGGCCCGTTCCTTGAAGCTTTCCTCGTCGTCAGCTTTTCCGCCCGGGCCAGTATTGATGATGGGAATGCCTAGTTCGACGGCTGCTCGGTAAGCGGTTTCCATCCGGACGGGGTCCTGAATCGGCTGCTCCATAGCCAGGAGCTCGAGGCCGTAGTCGCTCGAGAGGCGCTTGATCTCCGGCGCCAGCTCCTGCCAACGATCGAGCACTAGATGCTCGCTCATGCCGTCAATGGCGGAGAGCTCGATGCCGTCGTAGCCGGACATGGCTATGTACTTGAAGGCGGCCTCCATGTCGTGGTTGCCGAAGAGGACGGAGTTGGCTCCTAGCTTCATGC
>JAAYAV010000452.1 GCA_012719195.1 Anaerolineae bacterium
TCGGGGTTGCGGCGCAGGTAGTCGCGGTGGTACTCCTCCGCGGCGTAGAAGACGACGAAGGGCTGCACCTTGGTGACGATGGGTTCGGCCCAGACCTTGTCCTGACGCAAGCGCTGGATGGTGTCGCGCGCCGTCTGCTCCTGCTCCGGAGAGTGGTAGAGGATGAGGGAGCGGTACTGGGTGCCGACGTCCGCCCCTTGCCGGTTCAGGGTGGTGGGGTCGTGGATGGTGAAGAAGACGTCGAGCAGGTCCTGATAGGTGATCACGTCGGGGTCGTAGACGATCTGCACCACTTCGGCGTGACCGGTGCCGCCGGTGCACACCTGCTCGTAGGTCGGGTTCGGTGAACCGCCACCGGAGTAGCCGGACGTCACCTCAATCACGCCGCGCAACTCCTGAAAGACCGCTTCCAGACACCAGAAACATCCGCCACCCAACGTCGCCGTCTCCGTACGCATGTCCATACTCCTTAGTTGTGGCGAGTGTACAACGGCGCCGCCCCGGCGGCCACTGCGCTGCCCGTCCTCCCCTTCTACCGTGCTAGGCGCGGCGGAGCCGTGTCCGCTTGATGGGAGAAGGGGACCGAGGGGATGAGGGCTCCACCCTCCCCCGCACAGACGAGAACAGGGGCAGGCGACGCTGCCTGCCCCCAACGGGATGTCTATCTTAGCGGTCTTCGCGACCGCTGCGGTCGCTCTGCCCTACGAGGTCGCGGCGACGCGCTCCTCCTGGCTCATGGCCGCCAGACGCTTCACCTCCGCCACGTCCAGGCCGAGGCCCTTGGCCACCCTCTCGCCCCACTCGGCGTCCGACTTGTAGAAGAGGGCCGTCTGCCGGAGCTGGATGCGCTTCTGCGCCCCGCCCAGGTGGCCCACGATGTTGCTCACCAGGTTGGTGCGGTCCTGCTCGCTCATCACGTCGCGATACAGTGCCGCCGGCTGCACGAAGTCCACATCACCGAGGACGTAAGCATGCCGGGCCGCCATCCCCGCGATGTCCACGGCCGGCAGCGCCACCGAGGGATCGGGGGCCGGGCCGCCGAACGAGTTGGGCCAATAGTTGGGCCCGCCGCCGCCGTTTGCATCGCTGCGCATGGCGCCGTCGCGCTGATAGTTGCGCATCGCTGCCTTGGGAGCGTTGATCGGCAGCAGATCGAAGTTGGCGCCCAGACGATGACGGTGCGTGTCCGGGTAGCTGAACAACCGCCCCTGCAGCATCTTGTCCGGCGAAGGACCGGTGCCGGGGACGAAGTTGCCGGGCGAGAAGGCTGCCTGCTCCACCTCGGCGAAGAAGTTCTCCGGGTTGCGGTTCAGGACCATGCGCCCCACTTCCATCAGCGGGTAGTCGGCGTGCGGCCAGACCTTGGTCAGGTCGAAGGGGTCGAAGCGGTAGGTCTCCGCCTCAGCCGGGGTCATGATCTGGACCTTGAGCGTCCACGAGGGGTAGTCGCCCTTGGCGATGGCGTCGTAGAGGTCGCGGGTGGCCACGTCGGGGTCCTTGCCCCGCATTTCGTCGGCTTCCGGACCGGTGAAGTTGCGGATGCCCTGATCGCACACCCAGTGATACTTGACCCAGACGTGCTCCCCCTTCTCGTTGTACCACATGAAGGTGTGGCTGCTGAAGCCGTGCATGTGGCGGTAGCTGCGCGGAGTGCCTCGGTCGGAGAAGAGAATGATCACCTGGTGCAGCGACTCGGGCGTCAGCGAGAGGAAGTCCCAGAACATGTCCGCGTCCTTCAGGTTCGTGGCCGGGTTGCGCTTCTGGGTGTGGATGAAGTCGGGGAACTTGAGTGGGTCGCGCAGGAAGAAGACGGGCGTGTTGTTGCCGACCAGGTCGAAATTGCCTTCTTCCGTGTAGAACTTGACGGCGAAGCCGCGCGGATCGCGCTCGGAGTCGGCCGAACCCTTCTCCCCACCGACGGTGGAGAAGCGGGCGAACACGTCGGTACGCTTGCCGACCTGGGAGAGGAAGTGGGCGCGGGTGTAGCGGGTGAAGTCCGCGGTCACCTCGAAGTAGCCGTGGGCGCCGGCGCCCTTGGCGTGCACGACGCGCTCGGGGATCCGCTCGCGATCGAAGTGGGCGAGCTTCTCGATCAGGTGGACGTCCTGGACCAGGACCGGGCCTTTGGGTCCTGCGGTCATCGAGTTGAGATCGTTGTCGACGGGGTTGCCAGTGGCAGTGGTCATGCTCTTCTTCTTGGCCATTTCACCTACTCCTCGGTCAGTGGTCTTCGTAGCGGCTCACCCTCAGGCGGAGCGCTCCGCAGCGATGCAGCGGGAGCAGAGCCCCCGAAGTTCTAAGTGCATTTCTTCTACTCGCCCCAGGGCCTGGGTGCTCTCAAGCGCAGCAATGCGGTCCAGGTCGTCACTGTAGAAGTCCCGTACCGACCCACAACGAGTACAGATGAAGTGGTGGTGAGGGCGGAGGTTGGGGTCGTAGTGGGCGCGCTCATGGGGCGGATTGAGGGTGCCGATGAGCCCTAGGTTCACGAACAGCTGCA
>JAAYAV010000069.1 GCA_012719195.1 Anaerolineae bacterium
CCCGCCTGCTCGAAGATGTACTCCAGGTTTGCGATGACGGCCGGCTGCTCCAGCGCGTAGACGGTGGGGAAGTAGTCGTAGACGCCGGCGATGGTGAACTCCATCCGTCGCCGCTCGTAGTCCACCGACACGTCCAGGCTGATCTTGTCGCCCGCCTGCAGACCCGTCTGCCCCAGGGCCTGGCGCGGTACAATCACGCCGTCTTGAACCAGGGCCAACCGGTTCATCATCTCGCCCAAAGACTCGTCGGCGTAGTCGCCGCGCCAGTAGACCAGGCGCTGGAAGTCGGCCCGATCGACGCCGAGCAGGCGGATCTTGGTGCTGCGCGAGGCGTTGGGCGGCTTGAAGTCGGCCGGGTAGTCGCCCACTCGCGCCGCGTCTTCGACACCCCGGACCTGCAGGTAGTCCGTCACGGGGAGCAAGTGTGCCCCCGACGATGCCTCCGTCACGATCTTGAAGCTGAAGTCGGCGCCGACGCGATACTGGAGCCGCTCCACGAACCAGCGATTGGCGCTCTGGGCCATGGAAGCCTGGAAGGCTCCCACACCCAGGCACAGCACCACCAGGAATAGCGCGTTGGCGTACTGGCCGCCCTCACGTCCCAGATTGCGGAAACCCAAGTAGCCGGGTACGGAGAACAGCCGCGCCGCGGCAAAGTCGGCCGCGCGCATCAGCAGGGGGAAGACGCTGGCCACGAGCAGGGCGGCCGCGAAGAAGAAGAGCGTCGGCGCCAGGAAGATGAGCGGATCCTGCAGGGGGCTGCCCGAGGGCTCCCAGGAGAGCATGCCCAGCGTGCCGCGAAGGTCCAGTTGGCGGTAGGCGTAAACGGTGGCGCCCACTAGCGGCACGACCAGCGTCAGGCGCAGCCAGGGTGGCGAAACGGTGGGTCGAGAACGGGAGCGATTGTAGTCCACCACGCTTTGCCGCGCCGCGCCCAGCGCCGGCAGCAGCCGGGTCAGCATACTCATGCCCAGAGCCGCCAGGAAGAACTTGACGTCCATGCCCATCAGGCCCGTTTGGGGCAAGTCTCGCGAGCCGAAGGACAAGAAGTCGTTGGCCAGCCCGGCCAACCGGGAAAGCCCATAGCCGGTGAGAAGGCTGAGAGGAATGCCGATGATCGCCAGGATGAGCGACTCGGCGAGGCTGATACCCAGGATGTGGAAGCCGGTGGCCCCGCGGCTGGAAAGAAGCGCCGCCTCACCCTTCTGGTAGCGCACGGCGATGGACGAGATCAGGCCCAGGAAGAAGAACAGCAGCCCCAGCACCGGCAAGCTCATGCCGTAGAGCATGGTGGAGAGCATGCCCTTGCGCTTGGCTGCCTGCCGTAAGGGATCGATGGGGGACAGGTCCAGGCCGGCGCGCGGCAGCCTCTCACCCGAGAGGCGACGCACCTGCTCCAGGCCGTGGGCGTAGTCCTCGACCCTGTCCAACTCCATCCGGTTGTCGTCCAGGACGTAGTACCAGAAGTTGAAGCCGGTGCCCTCGTAGACGCGCGGCTCGACGAAGCGAATGTAGCCTTCGCGCGTCGTGAGGAAGTGGTCCTGCAGCGTCTTGGTGGGGTCGCCGTACCAGAAGCCCTCCGAGCCTTCCTTGGGCTCCCAAACGCCGGCAATTCGCACCGGGATGGGCTCCTGCTCCCCGGCAGCGAAGTAACTCAGGCGGTGCTGGTCCCCCACGTTGAGGCCCAGCTTGGCCGCCAGCGGTGCCTGCACCCACACTTCCAGGTAAGGCGAGTCCTCCGCCGTCTCGAAGGGGGCGCCGGCGACCACCTCGAGGTTCTGCTCTGCCCCCTCGATGAAGGCGACGCTGAAGAA
>JAAYAV010000453.1 GCA_012719195.1 Anaerolineae bacterium
AAGGGGCCCAAGACGAAGCCCGGTCACAGTCAGGTCAACGCCCGTTTCCGAGTCTGCCAGTGAGAGGGCAACAGAGGCGACGGGGTTGGAGTCGCCGACGAGGAGGGTGAGACTCGCCCCGCCCTCGGCTAGCTCCACGGCGACGCGGAGCACACCCAGGCTGGCGCGGGGCAGGGCCTCGTAGTTGATGAAGGACTCCAGTTCGTGCTCGCGGGCAGCCAGGGTCATGGTGACGCCGGCCGGCGCCACGAGCAGACGGTCGACGTGCGCGGCGAGCCGCTGGTGATCAGTCGCAGGCCGCGGTCTGAGGGGGGAAGCAGTATGGTTGCCGACCTGGCGGGACAGGACGCCGCAGAGCAGAGTGACGGTGCCGAGCAGGGCTATTGCCAGGGCCAGTGGGAGATTCCGCCGGACGGTCCTGAGGGACTTCACGCTTTGCTGGCCGCTCGGCTGGAGGCGGTGCTCTTTGTCGCCGGCGAACCGGTGCCGACGTCGACGCTGGCGGACATCCTCGGCGAGCGCCCATCCGACATCGAGAGCGCCGCGGATCGGCTGGCTCGGGACCTGGAAGGCAGGGGGCTGACCCTGGTCCGTGCCGCCGGCGCGCTGCAACTGACCACGGCACCGCTGGCCGCCGCCGACATCACCCGTTTCCTGCACTCCGAGGAGGCGATCACGCTGTCGGGGGCGGCCATGGAGACGCTGGCTCTCATCGCCTACCGGCAGCCCGTCACACGTGCGCACATCGAGGCAGTGCGAGGGGTGAGCAGCGATAGTCCGCTAAGGACGCTTCTGCGGCTCGGACTGGTGGCCGAACTGGAACGACTGGAGCAGCCGGGGCGACCCATATCGTATGGCACCACCCCGGCCTTCCTGCGCCTTTTCGGCCTTTCGTCCATCGCGGAACTACCGCCTCTTCCGGAGGATCCGGAGTCCTAGTCCACCACGCGGGCGCCGTTCCAGCTGTTCCAGACTCTTAGCCCGCCGAACTCGAAGTTGAAGTCGAGCACCTGAACGCCGGCCTCTTCGAGGGCGGTGCGCACGTCGTGCTCGCGGTCGGGGCTGGCCAGGAAGAGCACGCATCCACCGCCGCCGGCGCCCAGCGCCTTCCCGCCCACGGCACCGGCAGCACCGGCCACCTCGAACAGGTGGTCGATCTGGTCGGTGGTGATCGATGCGTCGAGTTGCTTCTGGCACTCCCAGTTGGCTTGCAGCAAGCGCCCGAACTCCCCGATCTGTCCCTTCAGTAGGGCGCTCTTCATCTCTACCGCCACATCCCGCATTCGCTCCAGCGCCCCGACCGTCTCCGCGCGGCCGGCGAGGTAGGCCTCCTGCACGCGTGTGATCAGGTTGCCGGAGAGGCGGGACTTGCCCGTGTAGCACAGCACTAGGTGCTTCTCCAACTCCACCACCACGCTGGTATCGAGATGGAGCGGGCTGACGTTGACGGACGGGTCCTTGAACTCCATGTAGTTGAACCCGCCGATTGCGGCGGCGTACTGGTCCTGCTTGCCGCCGGCGATGTGCAATTCCTCGGTCTCCAGCAGGTTTGCCAGCCGCGCCACCTCGTAGGCGGAGAGGCGGTTGTCCTGAAGCAGGTTAAGGAGGCCGATGAGGGCGACGCCGATGCTCGCCGATGACCCCGTGCCCGACCCGGGAGGGGCGTCGCAGCGCACAAAGAGGTTCATGCCCCGCTGGATGCCAAGGCGGGAGATGGCTGCCTTGATCAGGTCAAGGTTGCCGTCGTACTCCAGTTCGCGGAAGTTCTGGACGGAGAGGAACTGCTGGAAGTCGGCGGAGGTGATCTCGATCTTCTCGTCCGCTCGCGGGGCTAGAGTGGCGTAGGTGTAGCGGTTGATGGTGGCGTTCACCACGGCTCCGCCGCGCTCGGCGGCGAAGAAGGGTACGTCAGTCCAGCCGCCGGCCAGGTCCACGCGGATGGGTGCGCGACTTCGGAACAACTGCTCTTGCTTCATCGTTACCTCCCCCCGGTTCGCGGGGACGGAGCGGCCCAGTGTTTCGCCGGCTGCTGACCGGACCGCTGTGGGTGAGTGATCGCTGCGTGACTAGCGGTCCTGCAGAGCCGCCACGCCGGGCAGGGTCTTGCCCTCCAAGAACTCGAGCGATGCCCCGCCACCGGTGGAGATGTGCGAGATGCGGTCGGCGACACCCGCCTGCTCGACGGCAGCAACCGAGTCGCCGCCCCCGATGATGGTGGTGGCGTCAAGATCGGCGAGGACGCGGGCGATGGCGACGGTGCCCTCGGCGAAGCGGGGGAACTCGAAGACGCCCATGGGACCATTCCAGACGACGGTCTTGGCCGGGCGCAGTTCGGCGGTGAAGCGCTCGATGCTGCGCGGACCGATATCGAGGACGCGCCATCCTTCGGGGACGGAGTCGGCACGCACGACCTGCGAGTCGGCCTTGGCGTCAAAGGCGTCGGCGATGACGGCGTCCGACGGGATCACCAGGGCGTCTCCGGCCCGCTCCATGAGGCTCCGGGCCATCTCGAGCACTTCGTCCTCGACGAGAGAGTCGCCAAGGAAATGTCCCTTCGCCTTGAGGAAGGTGTTGGCCATGCCGCCGCCGATGAGGAGGCGGTCCACCTTATCCAGAAGGTTGTTGATGACCCCGATCTTGTCCGACACCTTGGCCCCGCCCAGGATGGCCACGAACGGGCGGGTGGGCTCAGCGAGAGCGCGGCCGAGGAAGTCCAGCTCCTTCTCCATGAGCAGGCCGGCCACGGCCGGCAGGAGCCGGGCTACGCCCTCGGTGCTGGAGTGGGCGCGGTGGGCGGCGCCGAAGGCGTCATTGACATAAACATCGGCCAAGCGCGCCAGCCCGGCGGCGTACTGCGAGTCGTTCTTCTCCTCGCCACCGTAGAAGCGGGTGTTCTCCAGCAAGAGAACCTCCCCCGGCTCCATTGCCCGCACCAACGACTCCACCTCAGGGCCGATGGAGTCGGGCGCGAGGGTGACCGGCACTCCGATCGTATCCCGCAGGTAGGCAGCCACCGGCGCCAAGGAGTAGCGCTTGTCCACCGTGCCCTTGGGGCGGCCGAGGTGAGAGGCGAGCACAACGCGCGCGCCCCGTTCGCGGAGGTAGGCGAGTGTGGGCAGGGCAGCTCGGATGCGGGTGTCGTCCACCACGCGGTCGCCGTCCAGGGGCACGTTGAAGTCCACCCGGACGAGCACCTTCTTGCCGGCAACGTCGATGTCGCGGATGGTCATCTTGTTCATGCGGTCCTCCCCTCGGAGCGCGAGTGTACGGTAGTTGTGAGGCATTATAGAACGGCGCGGGCGGCGGCAGAAATGGACGGCGCCTTCGGCGGCTGTGCGGGCGGCGAACGTGGGTGCCGGCCGTGCTTGCCGTCCAGTGGCAGAGTGCGCGTCGAAATGGTGTCATCGGGGCGGTGTGGAGTTGACAGGCCCTCGAGAAGGTCATACCATGCGCCCCACGTGACCGAACCGAGGGCGAGGTTCGGCCAGTCTACTCATCGGGGGTTTGCCTGTGAAACGTGTTCTCATTGGGCTCGGGGCACTTGTAGTGCTTTTCGGGCTGTTTCTGGGAGGTCTGACTCTGTTCGACTGGACGAAGTCGACGGAGTTCTGCACCTTGTGCCACCAGACGATGGAGCCCGAGACGGTCGCACATCAACTCACAGCCCACGCCGAGGTAGACTGCGGCACCTGTCATGTCGGCCACGGCACGTACTGGAGCGTGTACTACAAGCTGACCAACGCCCGCTACGTAGTGATCTACCCGTTCCGCATCTATGAACGGCCACTGGAGACTCCGCGCAGCACGCTGCGGCCGGCCGAGGACGTCTGCGGTCAGTGCCACATGGACGGCTTCTACTACGAGCCGAAGCTGGTTACCAGTAACCAGTATGGGACTGACGCGGACAACACGCTGACTCAGGTCCGCTTCCTTATGAAGACGGGTGGCGGCGCCGTCGACACTCCCGGCGTGGGTATCGGGGCGCACTGGCACGTCGAGAACCCGGTGACCTACATCGCTGCCGACGAGGGCGCCCAGGAGATTCAGTGGGTGAAGGCCACGGTGGATGGCGAGGTGAAAGAGTACTTCGCCGGAGAAACCGGCCTCACAGCAGCTCAGATCTCGGCCGCCGAGCAGGACGAACTGGACTGCATGGACTGCCACAACCGCAGCCAGCACCGCATCCCGCCCACCGCCGAGGCCATCGACAAGGCCATGGACAGCGGCCTTATCCCGGCCGACCTACCTTACGTCAAGAGTGTCGCCATGGAAGTCCTGGAGACGCGCTACGAGACGCGCGAGGAAGGGAACCAGGCCATGGCGGCCGTCGCGGATCGCTACCAGTCGGACTATCCCGACGTCTACGCCGCGCGCACCGACGACGTGAAGGCCGCGGTGGCCGGTCTGACGACGCTCTTCCAGCAGACGCACTTCCCCTACATGCGGCAATACTGGGACACCTACCCGGATAACGTTGGCCACACCTACACGCCCGGCTGTATGCGGTGCCACGATGGCGACCACATGACCGCGGACGGTGAGGCGATCCGGGCAGAGTGCAACCTTTGCCACAGCATCCCGCAGGTGGCCACCGGCGGCGCGGCTCTGTCGGCCGTGCGGGCGGACGTGGGCGAGCGACCGGAGTCTCACGAGGGCTCGCTCTGGATCGCGGAGCACCAGTACAAGTTCGACATGAGCTGCGAGATGTGCCACACAGTCGGGAACCCCGGCGGTGTGGATAACTCGAGCTTCTGTAGCAACAGCGCCTGCCATGAGCGAGAGTGGCCTTACCTGGCCCTGGACTCGGAGAAGGTGAAGGCGCTCACCGTACCGGTGCGTGAGCCCGGGACGGGGGAGGCGCCCGACGTACCGCACTCCATCGTGGAAGACATGGAATGCACCGTCTGCCACGGTCCGGATCGGGTGTTCGCCTTCCCTGAGAATCACGCGAGCTACACGCCCGACCTGTGCAAGGCGTGCCACACCTTCCCGGCGGTAGCGGAAGAGGTCGTTGATGTGACTCCGGAGCCCGAGGTCACGGAGGAGCCCGAAGCGACTCCGGAACCGACTGAGGAGCCGGAAGCTACCTCTGAGCCCACCGCGGTTGCCGCGACCCCTACGGCTGAGCCGACCACAGGCGGTACTGCGGCGGCTACGGCTGCCGCCACCGTGGCGGCCACCGAGACCGCGTCGCCGGCCACTAGTGGGACGGCTGAGGCAACGGCTGAAGGAACCCCGGCCGCCGAGGCTACCCCCGAGGCGGCAGCCACTACCGAGACCACCCCGGCTGCCGAAGAACCGTCGGCCGGAGAGGGCCCGCTGGTGGCGAAGGAGATTCCTCACACCCTTGACGGTCGCGAGCAGTGCCTCACCTGCCACGCCATCGACGGGATCGAGCCGTCGCCTCTGAACCACGCCACTTTCACCGAGGATGACTGCCAGGCTTGCCACCAGGAAGCTGGTGCCGAGCCGGTGGTTACCGGCAAGATGTCGACCGAGCAGTGCCTGACGTGCCACGGTCCCTACAGTGCCCTCCAGGCGCTGACCGAGGACTACCAGGTCAATGAGATGACGGTGGCGAACCCGCACACCTATGTGCCGCATGAGGAACCGGACGTCGAGGAGAACATACCTCTGTGCCGGAACTGCCACGACGCGCACCCGATCCCGGCGCCCGAGGGTATGGAGCTCGAAGAGCCCAACCTGCGCTGGTGCTACGGCGCTTGCCACCACACCGGCACGCTGAATCCGTGTAGCGACTGCCACTAGGCAGCAGAAACGCCTGCCGCTGAAGCCAGGCGACCCAGACTTCCAAGCCTGATAGTGCGGGGGGGAGCAGCGTGGCTGCTCGCCCCCGCATTCGTTTTGGGGCTGCTCTCTCGGATCGGGTCGGTGGACTGCCGCACCCGATCACCCCGTCTGCGGCGCGAGGAACCGGTCGCCTTTCCCGAGGCGGCCGTACAGACTCTGTTAGTACTGGCTCTTGCCCTGGAACGACTCCTGCGGTAGCATTCAGAGCAAAGTGACGGACTCACACCGGAAGGATGCAGTCTACTGCATCGGACGGTGCGTGCGGCCAGAGCCGCGATGTTGCCAGTACAGGAGGATCCCGTGCCAGAGAAGAGTGGGAAGCTCAACGTCAGTCGTCGCGTTTTCGTGAAGACCGGCGCCGTCACCGGAGCCGGTGTAGCGGCGTCGGGCCTGTTCGCGGCCGTGGGTGCCTCGGCCCAGTCCGGGACCGCCACCTCTGAGGCGGCCGAGGGAGTAGCTGCGGGGCCGCGAGTGGTGCGGCCGGCGCCCGAGGAGTGGGATCTGGAGACCGAGGTTCTGGTGATCGGCTATGGTGGCGCCGGCGCAGCCGCTGCCATCACCGCGGCCGAAGAGGGCGCCAAGGTGCTGATTATTGAGAAACAGGCTGAGGACGCTCACACCTCCAACACCCAGATGTGTGCGGGGGTCTTCCTCTCCCCCGACACGGAAGAAGACGCCTTGGCATTCCTCGAGGTGGCCTCGCGCGTCAACCCCGACTTCCCCGACTCCAGGGCGGTGGACGAGGACACTGTCGCCGCACTGGCCAAGTACATGACCGCCAATCTGGAGTGGGTGGAGGGCCTGGGTGCCACCGGTTTCAACGTCTATGCTGCTGAGGGCCGTGACCCCAATGTCGAGGGCAACGAGGCCATCAAGGGCTATCAGATCCAGAAGGAAGATGGCACTTCCGGCGTCGGCGTCGAGTTGTTCGAGCTGCTTGCGGCCAAGGTTGAGGAACTCGAGATCGAGGTTCTTTGGGAGACGCCGGGCAAGTCGCTGATCACCAACGACGCGGGCGAGGTCATCGGCGCCTGGGCCGAGGGCCCGGACGGCGAAGTGGCGATCAAGGCCTCCAAGGCCGTGATCCTCACCACTGGCGGCTTCGAGTTCGACGATGAGGCCGTGAAGGCCTACGTTCCTATCTACCCGGTTACGTTCTACGGCAACCCGGACAACACCGGCGACGGCATGCGCATGGCGCAGGCCGTAGGGGCCGACCTTTGGCACATGACCGTGCTGGGGGGTAACCTCAAGGCCAAGTTCGATGACTTCCCCACAGCCTTCCTGCTGAACTACGGCCTCTTCGGCTACATGATCGTGGACAAGGACGGCCGTCGCTATATCAATGAGGCCAGCCTGGGCGGCTATGCCGGCTACTGGCACACTATCTTCGCCGATACTGCCGGCTTCCCGCGCTTGACCCGGATCCCTTCTTACTGGATCTTCGGTCAGGACCGCATGGACAATGGGCCTCTGGCCTTCACCGCCTTCGGCGCTGCCGGACCCATCGGCATGTACGAGTGGAGTGAGGACAACAGCGCTGAGCTGGAGAGCGGCTGGATCCTGATGGGCGAGACGGTCGAGGAGTTGGCCGAGGCGCTCGACGTGGATGCGGACGTGCTTCAGGAGGAGATTGACGCCTACAACGCGGCCGCCGAGGCGGGTGAGGACGCCAAGTTCGGGCGCTCCCCAATGACGCTCAAGCCGCTCGAGGCCCCGTACTACGCGGTCAAGATGCTCCCCGGCCTGAATAACACCTTTGGCGGGCCGAAGCGCAGCGCTCTCGCCGAGGTGAT
>JAAYAV010000454.1 GCA_012719195.1 Anaerolineae bacterium
TGACCATCCGCGAGCTTCTGGACGGGAAGGGCATCGACATGCCCAGCCGTCACGCCAACGTGACCTTCAAGCGGGCCCCCAGGGCCAAGCTGGACGTTGGCGTCGCTCAGGCGCTTCCGCTCACTTACGGCAGCCAGAACGATGAGGGTTAGCGGCCCTGCTCCCTCTGCCGGGTTGGCCCCATGGCGGTAGCCCTCTACGCCCGCGTCTCCTCTGAGGAACAGGCCCGCGAGGGTTTCTCGCTCGCGAGCCAGTTGCGGTCCGGCCACCTGTATGCGGAGCTTCACGGGCTGGGGGACGTGGCCGAGTATCTGGAGCCGGGTCTTACCGGGCGCGACACCAACCGGCCCGAGTTCCAGCGCCTAATCGCGGACGTCCGGGCGGGCGAGGTCCAGCACGTGATCGTCTGGCGCATGAATCGCCTGCACCGCAACCTGCGTTAGTTCCTGGAGACGCTGGCGCTCTTTGAGGAGCGGGACGTCACGCTGCACTCGGTCACGGAGCACGTCGACACGAAGTCGGCCACCGGCCGGCTGCTCGTGAACATCCTGGCATCGTTCCACGCCTTCGAGTCGGACAAGCTCTCCGAGGACGTGCGCATGGGAACGCGGCAGAAGATCCGCGAGGGTGGTTGGGCCAACCATGCCCCCACGGGATACCGGATGGACCACGGCACGCTGGTGCCGGACGAGGACAAGGCCGATCTCGTGCGCCTGGCCTTCGAGGAGGCGGCCCGGGGGGCGAGCGTCAGGGAGCTCGCTCGCGTCATGGGGGTCACTCCGGGGGCCGTCCCCTACATTCTTCGCAACCCGGTCTACGTCGGGCTCGTCTACGAACGCCTCTCGGACGTCCCCAGAGCGCGCAACTACGCCACGCTCACGGCCTCGGAAGGCATCTATCAGGGGTTGCATGCCCCCCTGGTCTCTCCGGGGACCTGGGACGCCGTTCAGGAGGTGCGAGAGCAGCGCTCGACCGTCTCGGAGGATCCGAAGCGCCATGTCCTTTCGGGGATCCTCAAATGCAGCTGCGGCGGCCCGTGTGAGCTGCACTCGGCTCGACGCAACCGAAAGGGGCCCGGCTACTATCGGGTGTTCCGTTGCGCCACGAAGCGCTGCTATTCCGTGGGTGAGACGCGCGTGATCGGGACGCTGCTCGAGTGGTTCGACAACCTGCAGACCAACCCCGCCTTCCTGGCCGACAATGAAGCGGCCCTGGAGCGGTATGCGACCGTCTGCGAACGGGAGACGCGGGAGCAGCGGCGGACGGCCGCCAAGGAGATCGCCAAGGCGCGCAAGCGCGAGGAGCGCTGGCGGGCTCTTTACGTGGACGGGAAGCTCGCCGCCGATGCCTACCTGCCCATGGCGGAGACGCTAGAGGCGGAGCGGGTCCAGTGGGAGACGCGCCTCGGCGTTGCGGAGGCGAAGGTGCAGGCGGCCAAGGCCCATCTAGCCGACTTCCAGGAGCAGATGGCCCTGGTGGCACGGCTCCCCCGGCTCTCGGAGGTGTGGCATCGGGATCTCAGCGCGGCAGAGCAGGCCACCTACTGCCGGACCCTGGTCGAGCGCATCGTCATGGAACGAGACGGGCTCGTGATCCATGGATGGCTCACACCGCCGCATAAAGTGCCCTACCTCGACGGGCGTCGAAAGGGCCAAAACCCTCTGGATGAGGAATACTTCACCCCCGGAAGGTTTGTCATTTCAGGAGCCGGCGAAGGGACTTGAACCCCCAACCTGCTGATTACAAA
>JAAYAV010000070.1 GCA_012719195.1 Anaerolineae bacterium
CGGCTGGCGGGTCAGCAAGACCTTCACTGTGGAGGCGGGGCAGCCGTCGCTGGCGGTCGGCTACACCCTGGAAGGCTCCGCGACGGAGGGTGCCGACTCCTGGCTGGCGGTGGAGATCAACCTCGCACTCCCCCCCGGAGCCCACGCGCTGGGAAGCCTCCGGCTGGGCCCAGGAGCCTGGGGGCTGTCGGAAGCCGTGGCCCAGGACGAGGTGTCCGAGGCAGAACTCGGGGCTCCCGGCCTGAGCATCGCTCTCACGGTGGACCGCCCGGCCCACCTGATCCAGCACCCGCTGTGGAGCGCCCACCGGACCGAGCTGGGAGAAGAGAGAGTGTACCAGGGGACTCGGTTGGCGCTGATGTGGCCGCTGCCGCACCAGGCCGGAGACGTCTGGGAGACGAATGTACGGGTTCGCTGGTCGACGGACGGTGGGAGCTAGGGACCCTTCACGCCGACGACTAGGTCGTAGTTGACTTGCCACACCGACGACTTCGCCCGAGGTACGCCCAGCCGCGCCAGCGTCTCCAGCACCTCGGAGGCGTCGCGTACCCGGCCGGGCAAGTAGAAGCGGGCGCCCCCCTTCCGGTTAGTGATCATGAGCAGACCGCCGGGAGCCAGAACGCGAACCATCTCCGCCAGGGCCGACTCGAGACTGGGGAAGAACTCGAGCGCCTCCAGAGACACCACCGCGTCGAAGGCCTCGTCCGGGAAGGGCAACTGCAGGGCATCGGCCTGAACCGGTGCGGTACGAGCTCTGTCGGGCCCCAGGACCGTCCGGCCTTCCAGCAGCATCCGCCGCGCCCGGTCGAGCTCCACCATCACGCCGTCGAAATGGGGCATCTCCGGTAGCAGCGCCCGCGGAAGTCTACCGGTGCCGGCGGCGACGTCCAAGACTCGAGGATTCGACCGGTCCCTCAGGGTTGCGGCGAGTGGTTCGCCGACGAATCGCCTCTCGTAGAAGGGGTCGAACTCCTTGATCCCCTCGTACTTGGTGGCCGTCCAGTCGTAGAGGAGGCAGACGAAGCGAGGGCCGAAGTAGGCCCCCTCTGCCAGTACCAGCAGCCAGTAGGCAAGCCCGCCGACCAGTAGAAGCGCCAGGCCTGCCCAAACGAACCAGGGAATGCCCGTCACCCCTCACCCAGATAGGCCCGCTTGACCTCCGGGTTGCCCGCTACCTCGGCTGAGGTCCCTTCCAGCACGACTGAGCCGCTCTGCAGTACGTAGGCCCGCGACGCCACTGACAGGGCCATGTGAGCATTCTGCTCCACCAGAAGGATGGTGGTGCCCTCGGCGTTGATGATCTGCACGATGCTGAAGATCTCCTGGACTAGTAGCGGGGCTAGGCCCATGGACGGCTCATCCAGCAGGAGAATGCGGGGCCGCGCCATCAAGGCGCGACCGATGGCCAGCATCTGCTGCTCGCCGCCGGAGAGGGTCCCGCCCACCTGATCCCTTCGCTCACCCAGTCGGGGAAAGAGCTCGAACACGCGTTCCATGTCGGACGCGATGCCGTCCTTGTCCTTCCGCAGAAACGCCCCCATCTCCAGGTTATCGAAAACGCGCAACCGAGAGAAGATGCGGCGACCTTCCGGGGCCTGAGACACCCCTCGTGCCACCACCTGGTGCGCCGGCAGGCCGCTGATGACCTCACCGTCCAGCGAGATGGTTCCCTGGCGCGGCCTGACGAGCCCACAGATGGTGTTGAGCGTGGTGGACTTGCCTGCTCCATTGGCGCCGATGAGAGTGACGATCTCGCCATCGTTCACACATAGCGACACGCCCTTCAGCGCCTCGATGTTGCCGTAGAAGGAGTGGATCCCCTGCACCTCAAGCGTGGCCATGGCTGCCCCCCGTACCCAGGTACGCTTCGACCACACGCGGGTCGTTCTGCACTTCCTTGGGCGTCCCTTCCGAGATCTTGGTTCCGTAGTGCAGCACCGACACCTGGTCCGACACCCCCATAACCACACGCATGTCATGCTCGATAAGGAGCACGGTGAGCGCCAGTTCGTCACGCAGGCGCTCGATCAAATGCATGAGGTCGTCGGTTTCCTGCGGGTTCATCCCGGCGGTGGGCTCGTCGAGCAGCAGCAGCTTGGGCCGAGAGGCCAGCGCCCGCGCGATCTCCAGGCGACGCTGACCACCGTAGGGGATGCTGGTTGCGAGTAGATCTCCACGGCCGGGGAGTCCCACGAACGCGAGCATCTCCCGTGCCTCCTGCTGTGCTCGCTCTTCCTCCAGGACGGTACTCGACGGCCGGAAGATGGCCCCGAACACGCCCGACCTCAAGTGTGCATGCTGCCCCACCAGAACGTTCTCCAGTGCCGTCATGGCGGAGAAGAGCCTGATGTTCTGGTAGGTCCGCGCGATCCCCATGGCGGCGATGCTATCCGGTCGATAGCCGACCAGGGACCGCCCCTGGAAGAGGATATCGCCGTCTTCAGGGGCATAGAGGCCGGTGATGCAGTTGAAGAAGGTCGTCTTCCCGGCGCCGTTGGGACCGATGACGCTGGCGACTGTGCGCTCGGGAATGTCTATGGAGACGGAGTCCACCGCCACCAAGCCGCCGAACCGCTTCGTTACGCGGCGGGCGCTCAGACAGACTGGGTGTCCGTTGGCGGCCGCGCTCACTCCGCCACCTCCAGGTGCAGTTCTCGCCGGCGTGACTTGGCCGGCCACAGGCCCTCCGGCCGGGCGATCATCATCGCCACCAGCAGAGCCCCGAAGGTGATCATGCGGAAGTCGGCGAACGAACGAAGCACCTCAGGCAGGCCGACGAGAAAGAAGGCGCCCAGGATCACTCCCGGTATGCTCCCGATGCCGCCTACGATCACCAGGCTCAGGATGTTGATTGAGACGAGTAGGGTGAATGAGTTCGGGAAGACAGAGTGCACCCAGGAAGCGAAGATGGCGCCGCCGATGCCGGAAAAGGAGGCTCCCATCGCGAAAGCAAGCAGTTTGTACTTCACCAGATTCACGCCGGTCGCCTCAGCCACATCCTCGTCCTCACGGATGGCCATCCAGGCCCGGCCAACGCGGGAGTCACTGATGCGACGCGACACAAACACGACGATCATGACGCCGATTAGGATAAGGTAGTAGAAGTGCTGCGGCCGCATCATGGTGAAGGAACCGATGCTGGGACCGGGGATCTCGATGATGCCCTGCGCTCCGCCGAGCACGCTCTTGAACGTGTCCGAAAGCACCAGGATGCGGATGATCTCGCCGAACCCGAGCGTAACGATGGCCAGGTAATCGCCACGCATGCGTAGTACTGGGATTCCCAGGAGGGCGCCGGCGCCGGCGGCCGCAACCATCGCCAACGGCCAGGCTATCCAGAAAGAAAGCCCCAACTGAGTGGAGGCCGCCGGCGAAGTGAGCAGGCCGGTGACGTAGGCACCGATGGTGAAGAAGGCCACGTAACCCAGGTCCAGCAGCCCGGCATACCCCACAACGATGTTCAGCCCCAGGCCCATCAGGACGTAGAGACCCACAAGGTCGAGGACGCTGGTGCCGTAGGTGCCGAGGATCGACGGAAGGCCCAGCAGTATGAACAGACCTGCGATCCACACCACGATGCTGACCATCGTCGAGTTGCGCCGCTGCACCCTCTGGTACCGCGTGGCTAGAGCGCTTCCCCACCGAGATCGGCCGTAGGCGACCGCCCAGACCGCCACGCCCAGTGCCACCGCCTCGGCGATGGCCAGGCCCTTGTCGCGCAGGACGCCCACGACCACCACCGCCGCCCCTGCCAGCACGGCGGAACGGCTGATCGCTGCCGGCAGCCGCGTGCTCCAGCCGCCCAGCGCCCCCAACACTGTCCCGAGCACCACCAGCACGGTGCTCCCCGTCACGACGCCGCGGCCCAGAGTGAGTTCGTCCACTAGTTGTGGCGTGGCGTTCACAAGGACCTGGCGCAGGTCAACCGCGCTCACCAGCAATGCCAGCAGCGCCAGCAGGAGCATGCAGACGGCGCCGGCAATGGCGCCCGCTGCTACAACCGCTCCGGTCGAGCGCGTCCGAGTAGCGGGGGCGGCGCCGGATCCGGCCAGCAGAGCCCCAATGGCCAGCAACAGCTGGCTCAGGGTGACAACTCCGCGCACCACCGGCTCCCGCGCGAATGCCGCCGGCGCCCCGATCAGCGCAATGAACACCAGCACCCCGCCCACTAGAGCGCCGCGGCGAAGGCTCCGCTTCAGCATATCTACTCCCATCCGGCCTTTGACCTCCCCTAGGCTCGCTTGCGGCTTAGCACTTCGCCGAGGATACCGGTCGGACGGAAGATCAGCACCAAGACGAGGAGCCCGAAGGCGATGACATCCTTCAGCTGAGAGTCCAGCCCCAGAAGCGTGGGGAAGGTCGACTCAGCCAGGCCCAGGAAGAAGCCACCAAGCATGGCGCCGGGGACGTTCCCAATCCCGCCCAGGACGGCAGCGGTGAACGCCTTGATGCCGGGGATGAAGCCCATAGTATGGGTGACCTGCTTGTTGTACAGGGCGAACATCACTCCGGCCGCGCCCGCCAGCGCCGCGCCGAGGGCAAACGTCAGCACGACGACACGATCCACATCGATGCCCATCAGAGCGGCAGTGTCTTTGTCCTCGGCCACCGCGCGCATCGCCTTGCCCATCTTCGTCTTCTGCACCAGGATCCACAGGGCGAGCATAAGCGTGACGGCCATCAGGAACACCACGAAGTAGATGGGGCGCACCACCATGCCGCCAATGTCGTAACGACCGCCCAAGATGTCGATGCCGGCCACGTGGAGGTGCGTGTCCGGGTATACTTTCACGCCCGTTCCGAAGAGGCCCCGGAAGGCGTACTGGAGGAAGAGGGACGCACCAATCGCCGTAATGAGTGGCACCAGTCGAGGGGCACGGCGCAGCGGGCGGTAGGCGATACGTTCCAGCCCCAGGGCAAGGATAACCGAGGCGGTCATGGCTGTGGCTACCGTTGCCACGATCGCCAGGAGCGGGTTCGATTCCAGGAAACCGGAGCGGTCGAACGCGGCGATGACGAAGTAGGCGATGTACGTGCCCCCCATGAAGATCTCGCCATGGGCGAAGTTGATCATGAAGAGGATACCATACACCAGCGTGTAGCCCAGCGCGATGAGGGCGTAGATCCCTCCTTGAGCTAGCCCGAATATGGCTTGGCTGGCGTAGGTCGATACGCCGTAGGTGCCCCCCATCAATGTGGCTACCAGGCGGTAGACGACAAACAGCAGAATGACCAGTCCGATGCCCGAGACGACCAACTGGGTCACGTCGACCGGGCCGGAGAGGCGACGCCGCATCCTATCTCGCCAGGACTCCCGAGGCAGGCGGACGGCGCCTGCCCCGGGAATACGACTACTCGATGACATTAACCTCTACTCTGGCCAGACGACCGCGAACTCGCCATCCCGCACTTCCGAAATGGCGACGGTACCGGTACCGCAGTTGCCGACCTCATCACAGGTGATCATGCCGGAGAGGCCCTGGTAGCCACTGGTGCTGCCGATGGCCTCGTTGAGCGCCTTGCGACCGATCAGCAGGTTGCCGTCGGCATCGGTCTGAGCCACCTTCTCGATGGCGTTCATAATGACCATGGCGGCGTCGTAGGCATGGGCGTGGAACGGAGCCGGCGGCTCCTCGCCGTAAGCGGCCTGATAGGCTTCGAGGAAGGCAGGCATGCCCGGTCCGGCCTCGGCCGGGTTGGCGGCGCTAACGAAGGTCCCCTCGCTGGCACTTCCGGCAGCCTTGACGTAGTCGAGGGCCTGGAGGCCGTCGGCGCCCATGAAGATCACGTCTTCCATACCGACGTCAATGCGCTGGCTAGCCAGGTATGCACCCTCGGCCACAAAGCCGCCGAAGTAGATCGCTTCCGGCCCGGCCGACTTGATGCGCTCCAGCAGCGGGCGCATGTCGGTGTCGCCCACGTTCACGGCCTCAGCTGACACCACTTCGCCGCCCAGTTCCTCGAAAGCTGCGGCCAGAGTGTTGGCAAGCCCCTCACCGTAAGGGCTACCATCGTGGATGGTCGCGACCTTAGTGATGCCCTTGGAGTAGAGGTACTCGGCCGCTGCCGGGCCCTGAATCTCGTCGTTCCAGCATACGCGATGGAAGGATGTGTTGCCACGGGTGGTCATCACCACGCCGGTGCAGGACGGAGAAACCATGGTGTAGTTGTGTTCCTGGTAGATGTCCATGGCGCCGAGGCAGCCGCTGGAGCACATCTGACCGAGAACGGCGACGATGCTGGGATCAGAGACGAACTTGTTGGCGACAGTCGTGCCGCCCTCGGCGGAGCACAGGTCGTCCTCAGCCACCAGCTCTACCGAGAACCCAAGGAGGTCACCCTTGTCGGCCACGGCCAACTCGGCGCCCCGCTTCTCATCGATGCCTAGCACGTCCAGCCCGGCGCCACTCAGCGCCGCGCCGAAGCCGATGCGGATGGGGCTGCCCGCCTCTACCTTGACCACGCCCCACTCATCCGTGTACTCCTCCGACGTCCCGGCTTCCGTCTCGGGAGCGCTCGTTGCTGCGGGCGCCGGTGTGGCACCGCCACCGCAAGCAGCCACCAGTAACGCGGCAATCACCAGGAAGCTCACCAGCCGAAGTACCCTCATTTCCATCCCCCTCTGCTACGATGAATGGGGCTCCCAGGCCCCGGCCGCCTGACATCCTACAGCACCTAGTCCGCACCGTCAGACGCGCAGCTCCACCGTCGCAGCCTCGCCCTGCCCGTGGTCGGATCCTCGGGCCGTCGGAAGTTGGTATTATAGGCAAGCCCGGTCATACAATGCAATCGAAAGTACTGCTTTGGACTCGATATCAGTGAAGTTGGTTCGGAAAGGGGCCGAGTCTCAGCAGATACGGGGTAGAAGCTCGCCCGCCGGGAGACGCAGCACCCTCGCTCCGCCATAGGCGGTGCGCAGGAGCACCTGGCCCGGCCGCTCCTCGGTGATCACGCCCACTTGGGCCGCCTGCGTCCCATGGGGATGGGCGCGCCAGGCCGTTAAGGCGGCCTCTGCCTGGTCGCCGGGCACTACAGCTACCATCTTGCCTTCGTTAGCCACGAACAAGGGATCCAGCCCGAGCAACTCGGCGGCGGCCTCTACCTCGGGCCGCACGGGCAGAGCCGTAGCTTCGACGCGTACGCCGTATGGCCGCGTCTCGGCCAGCTCGCAGAGCACGCCGCCCAGTCCCCCGCGGGTGGCGTCACGGAGCCAGTGCACCGGCACTCCGGCCGCAAATAGCCGCTCCACCAGCTCGTTCAGCGGCGCGGCATCGCTTACTAGGTTCGTCTGCAACCGCATCCCCTGGCGGGCTAACATGACTGCCATCCCGTGGTCGCCGAGGGTCCCACTCACGAGGATGGCGTCTCCGGGCTGCACACTCTCGCGGCGCAGAAGTCGCCCTGGCGGGACCCAACCCAGGCCGGCGGTGTTGATGTAGAGGCCGTCGGCCAGGCCGTGCGGGACCACTTTGGTGTCGCCCGCTACCACGCGCACCCCGGCGGCTTCGGCCGTGGCGGCAAGCGACGCTACCTGCCGCTCAAGCAGATCCAGTGGCAGGCCTTCCTCCAGGATCCAGCCGGCGGTAAGCCAGAGCGGTTGTGCACCGGCGGCAGCGAGATCGTTGACCGTACCGCACACGGCGAGGTGGCCGATGTCGCCGCCCGGGAACTCCAGGGGCGTGATCACGTACGAGTCGGTGGTGAAGGCCAGGCTGCCGCCCCCTGGCAGGCCCTCCCGGGGCAGCACGGCCGCATCCCCCAGCCGACCTAGTTCCGGGTCGGGCAGGTGCTTGAGGAAGACGTCGTGGATCAGGCGCCGCGTCAGTTCGCCCCCGCTTCCATGACCCAAAGTGACCCTAGCCATCACTGCTCCTCGGCTTCGGAGTAGTGGGCGGCACAGGCCCCTTCGGAGGACACCATGCAGGGTCCTACCGGACTCGCCGGCGAACAGGCACGCCCAAACAGGGGACACTGCCGTGGCTCGATGACTCCGCGCAAGACCTCGCCGCAGCGGCAACCCGGTGGCTCCGGCGCCGAGTACGGCCGTATATCGAAGCGAAGTCCGGCATCCCAGTCGGCGTACTCGGGCCGCAACTGCAGGCCGCTGTTCGGCACGAACCCGAGCCCGCGCCACTCCCGATCCGCCGGCGCGAACACCTGCTCCAGCATCTGCAGGGCCACGCGATTGCCCGCGGCAGTCACGGCTCGGCCGTAGGCGTTGACAACCGCCGGCTCTTCGCCGGCCACCATCTCCACGAGCGCCACCACTGCCGACACTACATCGGTGGGCTCAAAGCCGGCCACGGCACAGCCCAGCCGGTAATCACGGGGAAGGAACCCCCAGGCCTCGCTCCCCAGCACTGCACTCACGTGGCCGGGGCCGATGATGCCGTCTAGCCGGACTTCCCCGGCGTCCAATACGGCGCGCATGGCCGGCGGGGTGAGCTTGTGGAGCGACAGGACAGAGAAGTTGCTCACCCCACTTGCTTCCGCCTCGAGGACCGCGGCCGCCACCACGGGTGCCGTGGTCTCGAACCCGACCCCCAGAAAGACTACCTCTGCCGCCGGGCAGGCCCGGGCGATCTCGAGGGCATCTCGGGGTGAGTAGACGACGCGGACGTCGGCGCCCGAAGCTCGGGCATCGGAGAGACTGCCCGCTGTGCCCGGCACCCGCATCATGTCGCCGAAGGTAGCTACTGTGACGCCCGGCCGAGCAGCCAGCGCTATGGCGGCGTCTACCTCTCCCGATGCCGTGACGCAGACGGGACATCCAGGCCCCGACGATAGACGCACGTTGTCGGGAAGGAGGGAGCGAAGACCGTACTCGGCGATGGCGTGCGTGTGCCCACCGCAGAACTCCATGAACCGCAGGGGGGCGCGGCCGACCGCCAAGCGGCGCACTCGGTCGAGAAGGCCCGCCACTACCGGAGGGTTGCGATAGGAAGAGGCACCGCTCAAGTGTCGAGGCTCGCCGAGGCGATCTCGTTGAGGAGTGACAGGGTACGCTGCGCCTCGCCTTGGTCCAGCACCGCTATCCCGTAGCCGGCGTGGACGAGCAGGTAGTCACCAACCTGTGCCTCTGGTACCAGGAGAAGGCTGACCTCGCGGGACACGCCGGCCAGCTCAACCGTCCCGTGATCTTCCCGCTTCTCGGTGAGCATGGTGGGTACTGCCAAACACATAGGGTGCCTTCCTCACTAACGCGATCGCCAATTGTACCATCCCCAGACAAGCCCACGACTCCGGCCGCGCTGTGGACCCAACTAAGCCGGCAGCTTCCCCCTTGCCAAGAGCAGGCACAGCCTCCCGGCTGCATCTACCAGCGTCGCCATCTCATTGCTCAAGCCCATACCGAAGTCGAAGCTGAGCCCGGGCACAGTCACGACGTAGGTCCGCGGGGCATGGCCATAGAGGGCCCGGCTCACCGCCAGCAACTCGGCAGGCAGCATGTCGTGGGTGAGGAGGCGGGGCTGGTCCTGCGCCAGCGGTTCCACGGCGAACCAGGAAACCTGCATTTCTCCGCCTATGCGGGCGTCCACCAGCACTAGGCGTTCGTACTGCGCCACCAGATCGGCCAAGTCAGAAGACACCTGAGGCAGGAAGGCCGTGTCCACCACCTGCCCCAGGCGGTCCATTCCGTCATCGGTGTCGTCCAGGGGCGGCTGCCCAAGCAGGGCCCGCACCCGGTTCACCGCATACCAGCCGAACCCGTCGTCCTGCCGGCTGAGGTTGCCCAGCCCTAGAACGAGGGCGCGTCCCTCAGCCACGCACCACCCGTTCGACCACCTCACCATCGCCCCGAAGGAGCGTCACCTCCAGGGGCATCTGCCCCACGGCGTGGGTAGAGCAGGACAGGCAAGGATCGTGGGCGCGGATGGCGGCCTCGACGCGGTTGAGCATGCCCTCGGTCAGACGAGTCCCATCCACGTAGGCCTTGGCTACCTCCTCCACCGACCGGCTCATCGCCCAGTTGTTGTGTCCGGTGGCGATGATGAGGTTCACATCGATGAGCTTGCCGTCGGGATCGGTGCGGTAGTCGTGGATGAGCGTTCCCCGAGGTGCTTCGAGGCAGCCCACGCCCCGTCGGGTTATCTGATCGGAGGGGACATACAGATCGTTGGACATCACGTCCGGATCCTCGAGGATCTGAGCGGTGCGCTCCAGGGCGTACAGCGTCTCCACCATGCGCGCCCAATGGTAGTAGAGAGTGCCCTGCACCGGCTTGCCACCATTGACCTGCTGCCATTGGCGCCACTCCTCGTGCGCCAGCGGTGTGGCAATACCGCTGCACATGTTGAGGCGCGCCAGCGGGCCGACGCGGTACACTCCGCCCGGCCACCCTAGCTTGAGGTAGTACGGGAACTTCAAGTAGGTCCAGTCCTCTACGCGCTCGCCGATGTAGTCGAGGTAGTCGGCCGGATCGAACTCCTCCAGCCGGTTGCCGTAGCAGTCAATCAGCCGCAGCTTGCCCTGGTAGAGATCGAGCGTGCCGTCCTCGGCTACCGTGCCCAGATAGCCGCAGGGGAACGAGGCAAAGGTGTCGGCATAGTCCTGGTGCTCGTTGAGCCAGGCCTTGGCGATGGCGATGCCCGCTTGAGCGTCCTCAATGCGGGCGGCGAGATCACGGCGAATGGTGTCTCGCGCCTCGATCGTTAGGGCGGAGTTCACGCCGCCGGCAACGGCGAACTCGGGGTGCACCCGCTTCTGACCCAGGGCGGCAATAATGCTCTGGCCGAACTTGCGCAGCATCACGCCCTTGAGAGCGATCTCCGGCTGCTGCTCGATCAGACCCACCACGTTGCGCTTTGCCGGGTCGGCATCGAAGCCGAGGAGAAGGTCCGGTCCGGCCAACTCGAAGAAGTGCATGGAATGCGACTGGACCACCTGACCCATGTGCATGAGCTCGCGCAGGAGCGACGCCGTGTGGGTGGGTGTGACGCCAATGATGGCATCGGCAGCCTTGGCCGCCGCCAGGTGGTGGCTGACCGGACAGATTCCGCAGATGCGCGGGGTTATCTGAGGCATCTCGAAGAACATGCGCCCGCGGCAGAACTGCTCGAAGCCACGGAACTCGTTCACATGCAGACGCGCTCGCTCGACTCGGCCGTCGTCACCTAGGATGATGGACACCTTGGCATGCCCCTCGATCCTCGTGACCGGCTCGATCATCACCTTCTGAGCCATTCTAGTGTCTCCTCAACTCCGCAAACGACTAGTCGTAGTCGAGCTTGGGCGTGTCCAGCTGCGGGATGCGCCCCTCGGCCAACTCGTTGAGCACGTAGAAGATGAGGTCGGCGCTGGGCGGACAGCCGGGCACGTAGACGTCTACCTTGATGACCTCGCCCAAAGCACGGTCAACCTGCGGCACCATGATGTCCGGATCCCCCGGTATCTTGCCCTCCACGGTGCTAGGCGTGTCTATGTACGCGGTCTCCAGGGCCTTCTGCAGCGGCCAGTAGTTGCGCATTCGCATCACGCCGCCGAAGACGGCGCAGTCGCCGCAGGCCACCACTATCCGAGCGCGGGCGCGCATGCGCTTGGCCACGTGCTCGTTGTCACTGCTGTTGACCGCGCCGGTGAGCCAACCGACATCCACGCCGGACTCGGGCGGCACCTTGAGGTCAGTGATGGGGCTGGACGTCAGCTCCACCTTCTTGATCAGCTCGATGAGGCGCTCGTCTACGTCAAGGAGCGACATATGACAGCCGGCACAGGCCGCCAGCCAGTCCGTCGCTATCTTGGGCTTCGCCATCCTACCCTCCAGGCCACGCGGCCGGCGATCAGCGCGATACCTCGGTCAGTCCTACTAGGGCCGAGAGCACATCGCGATCGTCCCTGGCCCACTGTGGCACGGCTACTACCCGGTTCACCGTCCGCAAGTCGCCGCTGGGGCCGGTGAAGTGCCCCTCCTTCTCCGTCCAGTGTAGGGCCGGAAGGACAACGTCGGCGCCGTCCGTAAGTTCCGTCCGATAGCAGGAATGCACTATCTGGAAGTCGCCTCTCACCGGCGGCGTCGCGGTCAGGCTATCGGTGGCGTAGATGTACGCCGCGTCAGGTGCCCCACCGGCCACCGCTTCCTCGAGGCCTAGGGCCGCCGCCCCCGCCGCGTTCACCCCCTCCGGCAGGCTCAGGAAAGCGACACTCCCGCGCTCGTTCAGCCGCTCGAGCAACCGGGCATCGGCCCGGGGACCGTACACCACTACTAGCCGATCATCGCCACTCAGTTGGGCGACGGCGGCTTCAGCTTCCTCCACCTCTGCGCCATGGTCTTGACCTTTGAGCCGGTCCGCTCGGCACTCCACCAGCAGCAGGCGAGCGCCGTTGTCGCGCGCACGGCGCATCCAACAGGCCGCCACCTCGTGCTCGTCATCCAGTTCGGCTCCCACCGCCACCACCAGGGCCGCCGTGTCGAAGTCCCGCATGGTCGCTTGCGGTCCCGGAGCGGCCACCGTCGGCCTGCCGTCAAAGAGACC
>JAAYAV010000455.1 GCA_012719195.1 Anaerolineae bacterium
GCCTTGGAGGCGACGTAGTTGACCCCGGCCAAGTCGGACTTGGTGCGGCCGGAGATGGAGGACAGGTTGACGATGGCGCCGCCGCCCCGCTCCCGCATCACCGGCACGACGGCGCGGCAGAGCAGGAAGGCGCCCTTGAGGTTCACGTCCAGCAGGCGATCCCAGGCCGCCTCGTCAATCTCGTCGAGACCGCCGACCTGGTAGATGCCGGCGGTGTTGGCGAGGACGTCCACGCCGCCCCAGCGCCGGCAGACGGCGTCTACCAGCGCCTGCACCGCGGCGGCGGAGGACACATCCACCCGGTAGGCGGCACCCTCCAGGCCCGCGTCGGCCATCTGCGCGACGGTGGCTTGGGCCCCGGCCAGAGACAGGTCGGCCGCCGCCACGCGGGCGCCCATGTGGCCCAGTTGCAGGCACACCGCCCGGCCGATGCCGCTGCCCCCGCCGGTTACCAGCGCTACCTTGCCCCGCAATGAGTCGTCCATCTAGCGCTCCGTCCAGCCCATGGCCCGGATGCGCACCATGGTGGCCTCCTGGATGGCGACGGCGATGCGCGCCCAGCCGTCCTCGTCCAGGGTGCGGAACAGGTCGGGGCGCAAGCCGCGATAGGTGAGGAACATGAAGCGGCGGAACAGCTCCGACGTGGCGCTGGGAAGGACGGAGGTGTTCGCGTCCATGAGGTCGGAGGCGAGCCGGAAGAGGGGCAGGCCGTACCCGGTGACCGTCTGGGTGAGGCGGAGGGCCTCGGCGCCGTAGCTCTGCCCGACGCCACTGAGCCACATGGGGTCGGCGAGAACGCGCTGGGCCCGGTCCGGGGGCAAGGGCGCCAGCGAGCGGCGATAGACCTCGGCCAGGTGGCTGACGGCAGCGTAGGTGCGGCACCAGGCCTCGCGGAAGAGCTCGCGTTCGGCCGGTTCGGGGGAGTGCTCCAGCACTCGCCACAGCTCCTCTTGGTACACGTCGGCGACCTTGAGCGAGACCTGGTCGCCGGTGGCGGCGCGCACGGTCTCGTCGAAGCCGACGCCCTTGCCGGTGGCGGCGCGGACACCGTCGGCGGAGTGGACGGCCAGGGTAGCGCCGAAGTGGGCCAGCACCGAGGCGCAGGCATTGGCCTGCTCGCTCAGCCACGGTAGCTCGCCGACGTAGTCCTCGCGCTTGTTGTAGCCCAGGTTGGGCCCCGCCGAGGTCACCCCGCCCGCGGGCAGACCCATGACGTCGTGCAGCGCCACCAGGTAGAAGAGCAGGTGGCGCGGAGGGGTGTGCTCGGGCGTCTCGTCCAGGGAAAGCTCGTAGTCGAAAGGGGCGCCGCCGCGTAGGTTGTCCACGTAGGTGTGCAGCTCATGGTGGACGGAGCAGGCGCGCCAGTAGCGGCGGCCGAGGCGGAGCACCTCGTCGTCGTCGAAGGTGAACTCACGCTCCGGCCCCTGAGGCAGAATGTTGCCGATGCGGAAGCGCCGTCCACGGAAGGCAGCGAGCAGACGATCCTGCTCGGCCGTGCTTAGCTCGACCGGGAAGTCGAACAGGTGGCTGGTGTCCACGGTGAACTTGGTGTAGTCGCGCGCTTCGGTGAGGGCGAGCCGGTTCAGGCTCAGCGACCGCTCCAGCGACTCCTCGTCCAGTCCGGTGACTATGGCGTGATCGGCGTCGGCGCCGATGGGGAGCGAGTAGCGGGTGTACCCGCCCAGAGCGGCGAAGGCGAAGAGACCGGCGCGCAGGAACTCGCGCGGGCCGTAGCCGCCGGTGTGGCCGATGCCCGGGTGCTGGGCCGGGTCCGCCCCTTCGGGGATGAGCTCGCGCACGATGGACTGCTGCACGAACCAGAAGGGTACGGCGGACTCCTGCATCGCGGCGAAGATGCCGTCCCAGCCGGCCAGAGTGGTGCGCATGGCGAGCGCAGGAAGATCGGGCGTGGCGATCACCAGGCGGTTGCCGGCGCCGAAGCTCTGGCGGAAGCCGGAGCGGCTCAGGGCCAGGAGGCGCGGCTCCGGCGCTACCTGCCGCTCCCAAGCGAGCATGTTGTCATAGTGAGCCGGGTACACGACGCGGTCGCCCCGGCGCTCGCCCTCCAGCAGCGGCAGGACGGGACCCTCCGCCGGGCCCA
>JAAYAV010000456.1 GCA_012719195.1 Anaerolineae bacterium
CCATTCATGGCGGGGCGACCGGGCAGGCGCTCCCCCCTTCGCTTGGCCCAGCTTGACAAGCGCCAGTAGGCGTATATACTTCAGGCTCGATTGAAGCAATATCGGTTGAACTCCATCCCCTGGGAGACTGACATGTCCAAGCCCAAGGTCCTCTTCCTCTGCACCGGCAACTCCGCCCGCAGCCAGATGGCGGAGGCCTTCCTGCGCCGGCTGGCCGGCGACCGTTTCGAGGTCTTCAGCGCCGGCCTGGAGCCGAAGGGGATCAACCCCTTCACCCGAGAAGTCATGGCCGAGATCGGCTACGACCTGGCCGGGCAGCGAGCCAAAGCCCTCACCGAGTACATCGGCCGCGAGCACTTCGGCTACCTGATCACCGTCTGCAGCGGCGCCGAGGCCGCCTGCCCCATCTTCCCCGGCATGGGCAAGCGCCTTCACTGGCCCTTCGACGATCCCGCCGCCGCGGAGGGGAGCGATGACGACAAGCGGGCCGTCTTCCGCCGCGTGCGGGACGAGATCCAGGCGCGCATCCGCCAGTGGTTGGAGGAGATTGACGATGGCAGCTGAGTCTCTGTACGAAGTGGACGATCCCGACAGGCTGATGGACAGGCGCCTGCTGGAGTTGCTCAAGGCAATGGGCGACCACCGCCGCCTGGCCATCCTGCGCCTGCTGCAGGACGGAACCTACTGCAACTGCGAGCTGGGGCAGGAACTGGGGGTGGCGCCCAACCTGATCTCGCATCACCTCAAGGTGCTGCGGGAAGTTGGCCTGGTCCGGGCGGAGCGACACCCCACCGACGCCCGCTGGATCCTCTATAGCCTGGACCGCGACGTGCTCGACGAGGCGCGCGCGCTCTGCGCCGGCCTTCTGGACCCGGCGCTCATCGGGCAGCGGGTGCCGGTCTCCTGCCAGACCGACGACGGAGCCGCCTGCGCATGCACCGCTCGCTGACCGACGCGGAGACGAGCCGCTTGTGAGCCTCGTCGCCTACATCACTTCCCTGCTGCAGTCCGGCCTGGGCAGCCTGGCGTCGTACCTGGCGGCGCACGTGTTGCTCTGCTTGGTGCCCGCCTTCATCATCGCCGGGGCCATGACCGCCCTGGTGCCCAAGGAAGCCATCACCCGCTTCCTCGGCCGCAGTGCCCCCAAGTACGTCTCCTATCCGGCGGCGGCCTTCGGCGGCTTCGTCCTGGCGGTGTGCTCCTGCACCATCATGCCCCTCTTCGCCGGCATCTATAAGCGGGGGGCGGGCCTGGGCCCGGCCATCACCTTCCTCTTCGTCGGCCCGGCCATCAACATCCTGGCGCTCACCTACACCGGGGCAGCTCTGGGCTTCGACTTCGCCGCCGCCCGCCTGGTGCTCTCCATCATCTTCGGCATCGGCATTGGCCTCATCATGGCCGCCATCTTCTGGAAGGGCGACCAAGAGCACGCCGCCGGCAAGGGCGGCTTCGGCGCCGGGGCGCGCATCCGCCCGGCGGTGTGGGTCACCATGCTGCTGCTCTTCGGCGTCCTGCTGGTGGGCACGCTACAGGTGAGCCTCTTCACCGACTCCTACGCCCGGGTGATGTTGCCCGTGGGGGCGGCGGAGGGCATTGAGAACACTCTCGCCCGCATCATCCCCTACGACGCCGCCAAGGGCGAGGAAGGGGTGAGCTTCCACGGCCTCTTCCTTATTGGACTGTTGGTCCTAGTGGGGGCCACCTCCTGGAAGGGCCTCAACAAGGTGGATGAGGGCTTCAACCGCTGGACCTGGGTATCGTTGGCGCTGCTGGCGGCCACGCTGCTCATCGCCGCCCTTCGGGTGGAAGTGCTGGCGGGCAACATCGCCCTCGATCTCACCGGCCGCTTCTTCGGCGAGGTGCTGGTCCTAGGAGCGGTGGCGCTGGTGGCCTGGCGGGGCCTGGACACCTACGAGATCCAGGAGTGGTTGTGGGAGATGTGGCGCTTCGTGAAGCAAATCTTCCCCCTGCTCATCGTGGGCGTCTTCGCCGCCGGAGTGGTGCGGGTGCTCATCCGGCCGGAGTGGGTGCAGGCCATCGCGGGGAGCAACACCATCGCCGCCAACTTCGTGGGCGTAGTCTTCGGCGTGTTCATGTACTTCCCCACCCTGGTGGAAGTGCCCATCGCCAGGATGTTCCTGGATCTGGGGATGCACCGCGGCCCTCTGCTGGCCTACCTGATGAGCGATCCGGAGCTGAGTCTGCAGAGCATCCTCATCACCGCCAGCATCATCGGCCGCAAGCGGGCCTGGGTGTATGTATTCTGGGTGGCGCTGTTCAGCACCCTGGCCGGGTGGGGATTCGGGTCCCTGGTGGATGGGGCCAACCCCTGGCAGTTCGGCCTCTACCTGGCCGTGGGGTCCGTCCTCTTGGTGGGTGGGCTGTACCTGGCGCGGCAGCGGGGCGATCCCAAGGGTGCCAACGCCGCCGAGCACGGGGCGTAGTCGATGCGCTAGCGCTCCGCGCGGGGTGTTCACTCCTCACCTGAGTGGCAGACCTCTGCGCCGTCAGGATAGTACTGGGGAGATGCGGGAAGTGCGCAAGAAGGGTGACGAGGAAGAGAGCGAGAACGCTGAATGAGCACCACAGCGACGACCGTCTTGGTAGTCTTCATCCTGAGCGTGGTGATGATCATGAGCGGGCGGGGCGGCGGGAACTTCTACGTCGCCGCCCTGGTGCTCCTGGGGACGCCCATGCACACCGCCTCCACCACCAGCCAGTTCATCCTGCTTGGCAGCGCCCTATCCGGGGCCCTGATCTTCGGGAAGGCCAGGACGCTGTCCTGGCGGCTCGCCCTCTTCTTCGGCGGTCTGAACGCCTCCATGGCTTTCGTCGGTGGGTTCGTCGCCCACTCATTCACCGGGGTGGCACTGAAGGCGGCCCTATCAGTACTGCTGTTCATCGCCGGCGTGACAATGCTCATGCCGGAGAAGCAGGGACGCAAGACCGCTGATCGGCGGCCGGGATACTGGAACCTGCAGGAGGGGGGCGAGACCTACGTCGTGGACCTCAAAGTGGCGGTGCCGTTGACGCTGGCCACCGGGTTCTTCTCCGGCATGGTGGGCATCTCCGGCGGATCGTTCCTCGTGCCCTTGATGGTGATCGGGTGTGGGGTGCCAATTAGGGTGGCGGTTGGCACGGCGACGGCCATGCTGGCGGCGACCGCCCTGGCCGGGTTCACCGGCAATGCTCTACACGGCGGATTCAGCCCGTCCCTGGCCATCCCGGCGGCGGCCGCGGCGGTGGTGGGCGGCATCTTGGGGGGCAAAGTGGCCCTCAAAACGAAGCCCAAGAGCCTCAAGACGATCTCTGGTCTGCTGACCATTGCCGCCGCGATCTTCATGCTCGTAAGCGCCTTGGGAGTGATCTAGAGCGCGTGCCTGGAGACGGCAGACTGTCGGTTCTCGGGCGGCCACGACGGGCATGGTCGCCCTTCAGAGCCACACGACATGAAGCCGGGAAGCCTTCCTGGCCGGAAGAAGAGGTAGGGCGAAGTCCTGCCGGCCACTGGATTCGAGATGAAGTGTCGTCGCGTCGCGCAAGCAATCTCTGAATGCAAGGAAAGGAGTCACAATGGAGATCAAAGTCCTGGGCACCGGATGCCCAAAGTGCAAGCGGTTGGAGCAGTTGGCGCGCGAGGCCGTCGCCGAGGCCGGCATCGAGGCCGCCATCACCAAAGTGGAGGACATCGACGCCATC
>JAAYAV010000457.1 GCA_012719195.1 Anaerolineae bacterium
GGTTGATGACGGAGCTCTTGCCGCTCCCCGTGGCCCCCAGCAGGGCGACCGTCTGGCCCGGCTCAGCCACGAAGCTGATGTCGCGCAGCACCGGTTCGCCGCCGCCGAAGTAGCGCAGCGAGACGTGGTCGAACTCCACGCGCCCCTGCACCGAAGGCAACTCGGTGGCGCCGGGCCGATCCTCCACCTCGCTCTTGGCGTCCAGAATCTCGAAGATACGGCTCGCCGAGGCCGACGCCTGCGCCAACTGGGTGATGATCATGCCCAGCATGCCCATGGGGAAGAAGACATACATGAGGTAGAGGCTGAACTTCTGCCACTCGCCCAGCGTGAGCGTGCCGCCGATGATCTGTCGCCCGCCGAAGTACATCACCGCTGCCTGCCCCAGGTTGGCGATCAGGAAGGTGAGCGGAAACAGCACGGAGAAGATGGTGGAGATCTTGAGCTGCTGCCGCATCAGGTCCTCGGCGGCAACGTCGAACTTGGCCTGCTGTTGCGGCTCCCGCACGAAGGCCTTGATCACCCGGATGCCGGCCAGGCTCTCCTGGAGAATGGTATTGAGCCGCGACAGCCGCCGCTGCACCTCGGTGAAGAGGGGCTGGCTGATGCGCCCGAACACCGCGAACATGATGAAGGCTAGAGGCAGAATCGGCAGAACCACCAGCGTCAGGCGGGCATTGGTGAGGAGAAGTACCACCAGACTCCCCACCAGGAGCACAACCGCCTGTACCGTCATCAGCAGCCCCTGGCCGATGAACATGCGCACCTTCTCCACGTCGTCCGTGGCCCGAATCATCAACTGACCGGTCTGGGTGCGATCGTGGTAGCTGAAGGACAGGCCCTGGATCTTGGCGTAGAGGTCGTTGCGGAAGTCGAAGGCGATGCTCTGGGAGACGCTCTCGGCGAGGTAGCTCTGCGAGAAGGCGAACAGGCCGCGCATGGCGGCGAAGGCCACAATCAGCGCCCCCGCCCACAGCAGCGCCGTCTCCGCTCCCTCAAGGTGAGCCGTGAACTGCTCCGGCGACCACCGCATCACCGCCAGGGCCTGGGCCTGCAGCGCCTCCGGCAAGGCGACCAGTTGTCGTGCCGTGGCACCGTTGGTGAAGGCGTCGATGATGTTTTGTACCAACTGCGGCACCATGAGTTGGGCGCCCGTAGCGGCAAAGAGGGCCAAATAGGCCAGCACCGCCAGGCGCGGGTAATGCCCCAAGTAGCGCAGGCCTCGCCTGAGCGTCCCCATATCGGGACGTTCGCGCATCGGTCCCACGGTCTGTGACTGCAAGTGGTCCTCCTGGCATGCTGGAAGCGCTCGGGGACAGGCAAAGGGCCGGCTCGCGGCATCGGCAGCGCTGCCGGGGCCTCATTCGCGGTCATGGCGGCAAGCGGTCGCCGCGCCGGCGAGGGCAGAGCAATACGCTAGGATAGTATGATACCTGAGCACTCGGGGCAATGATCGGGCTTAGGAGTCTTGGCAGAGCCGGGGGCGGGCAAAGTCCGAGGGGTGCGCGGTCAGTACGCACCCCTCGATGCGAGAGGAAGTGGGTGCTTCCGGAGGGTGTCTAGGGACACTGATCACATTGGCATTCTGGGACGTCCACTTCCGGGAAGTAGGTTCTGGCATCGGCCCCGTGGGACCAGACGGTGGAGTGGGTGACCACTCCGTCCACCTCGAGGCGGAAGTAGTACTTGTTCTGCGGATCGCGCGCCTCGCTCACGTCCACGTCGTTGAAGTCCCACACGGGATAGACGAGACTGCCCTCGGTAACCAGACGCTTGACGCCGGTGGTTACCGCCTCGCTCACGCCGTTGTTGAGTGAGCGGTACAGCATCACCTCGGGCTCCCAGCTCGCCGGCACGGAGATGTCGGTGCCCGGAGCGAACAGGTTGGCGCTGATGTTGACCTTGGTGGCCTCCACCACCGGCAAGTTGCCGTGCGGCCAGACGATCTGAATCACGGCGTCGACCTCGGTCGGGACTTGCCCCTGCGCGCTCCGCACCGGCGTCTGTTGCGGCCGGAAGGTGCGCGCGTCGGCGGCATGGGCCCAGACGTTGCTACGGAAGTCCAGTCCCTCTTCCGTCCCTAGGAAGAAGTACAGCTGGTTGTTGGGATTGCGGGCCCAACGAGTATCAACGTCGTTGAAGTGCCACGTGGAGGGCGACCAGTTGTAGCTTCGCTGCGTGATGCGTGCCACCATCTCGGCGGGCCGGTTGTTCTCTGCCACCCAGAGCTCTAGCGGCGGATCGAAGCGGCAGGGTACCGCACGCTTGGTGCCCGGCGGGGTGAAGAGGTAGGCGCCGATGTTAACCATGTCGGTGTCCGTCCCGGGCTGGCCCGAATGCGGCCACACCACCTCGATCAGCCCGTCGAACGCTTCCGGCGCGCCGGTGACGGCAAGGGGCTCGGCCAGAGGCTTGTCCAGCAGGCGGGCACCGTACATCTCGCCGGTGGCGTACTTCACTTGCGGCGCGTGCCGCCAGTCCTGCCACAGAACCAGGTCTTCAAAGACGGCCGGCTCGCGCTGCAGCCCGATGTGCCGGGTGACGGCAAACTCCACCTGCCTTTTCAGGTCATAGGCGTAGATATCGACGCCGGAGAGCCCGTCCAGGTTGCGCCCGTCCGCCCACACCACCAGGTCTCCCCAGATGGCGGGCGAGTCTTGGTCGGCCGCTTCGGTGCACACGGCCGTCTCTTCACCGGTGTCCAGGTTGAGAGCATAGATGTCGGTACCCGAGGTGGCCGTAGCCCGAGTGTCGACCCAGACCACCGTCTCCTCGTAGAGCACCGGGTTGTACTCCACCCAGGGGTTGGCGGAGACGGGAAAGACCTCGCCCTCGCTGAGGCGGTAGCCGTAGATGTCGCGCTGCTGCCCCGCCTCTTGCGCCTGCTCCCACACGACCAGGTCTCCCCAGACGCGCGGGTTGAGCTTGTATTCCGGGCCGACAGCCACCTCGTGCACTTGGTCCGACTCCAGGTCCAGGGCGCGGATCTCGATGCGAGAAGCGGCGGTCACGTATTCCATCCAGACCAGGGTCCCGGCCCGCAAGTCAACCACGGTGATCTGGTTCTCGCTGTCGACCACGGTGCGGCGGTCGCCCGTGTTGACGTTGTAGAGCTCCACCTGGCTGGGTCCGTAGCCGATGATCCAGGCGACGGTGTCCTCCCATAAGGCAAGCGAGCGCTGACCGCTGAAGTAGGTGCCCTCGAAGGTGATCTCGGCGCCACTCCTGACATTGCGCACCCGATAGGCCTTGCCGCCACCGAAGTCGTAGGGCTGATAGGCTACCCAGTCGCCGTAGATGTCGATACTGCCTGGGGTGGTGGCGCCGCCGGTGATGACGGCGAACTCCTCCGGCGTGTAGGGGCTGGCGGGCTCGGCGGCCAGGGCGACGGCAGGCAGGAGCCCGCCCACCAGTACGGCCACGGCGAGCACCAGGGACAGAGCGGTATGCGTGCGGGTCTTTCTGGCGTCCATGCCACCTATGTGTAGCAGGACTCGTGCCAGACGGGGCCGCGACTAGCCCCGCGCCGCCGCCTCGCCCGCCAGGTAGCCGGTGGTGAAGGCGGCCTGGAGGTTGTAGCCGCCCGTGTCGGCGTCCAGGTCCATCACCTCGCCGGCGAAGTGCAGCCCGGCCACCAGCCGCGAGGACAGGTCGCGCGGGTCTATCTCTCCCAAGGCGACGCCCCCGGCGGTGACGATGGCGCGGGAAAGGGGAAGTGGGCGCTCGATGCCGAAGCGCAGGCACTTGAGGCAGTCCAGCAGGCGTTCGCGCTCCGCCGCGGTGACCTGGTGGAGCGGCTTGTCCAGCGGCACCTCAGTAAGGGCGGCGAGCGGCTCGATCATCTTCTGCGGGAGCAA
>JAAYAV010000458.1 GCA_012719195.1 Anaerolineae bacterium
CTCCCGACCCCGCCGGCCGCAACCCCACCACCGCCATCTCCCTGGACGTCCACGAGAGCCACGACGTGATGGTCCCCATGCGGGACGGCGTCCGTCTCGCCACCGACATCTACCGACCGGCACGCGGCGGCGAGCCGCTGCCCGGCACCTACCCGGTCATCCTGGAACGCACCCCCTACGACAAGATCGGCTGCATTGACAAGGCCCGCTACTTCGCCCGCCACGGCTACGTCTTCGTCGCCCAGGACGTCCGCGGCCGCTATGAGTCCGAGGGTGAGTGGTACGCCTTTGCCCATGAGGCGCCGGACGGCTACGACACAGTAGAGTGGGTGGCGGCGCAGCCCTGGTGCAACGGCAAGGTGGGTACCATGGGCGCATCGTATTGCGGCAGCGACCAGAGCGCCCTGGCCACCCTGAACCCGCCCCACCTGGCGGCCATGGTGCCGCGCGTGGGCGCACACAACTACCACCACGCTTCCATGCGCCACAACGGCGCCCTGGAACTGCGCTTCCTCATCTACCCCTTCCGCATGGCCCAGACGTCCAAGGAAGCCGTCTTGGATCCCAAGATCAAGGCGGCGGCCCGGGAGGCCTGGGAGCAGGCCGATCTCTGGCTCAAGCGCTTGCCGCTGCAGGCTGGCGCCAGCCCGCTCCGCGCCCTGCCGACGTACGAGCAGTGGGCCCTAGACATCCTCACCCACGGCGACTACGACGACTACTGGAAGCAGCGCGGCTACGCCATCTCCCACTACTACGACGAGCACGCCGATGTCCCCACCTACTATATGGGCGGCTGGTACGACTCCTACGCCCGCGCCACCTGCGAGAACTTCGTCGAGTTGGGGCGGCGCAAGCGCTCGCTCCACAAGCTGATCATGGGCCCCTGGACCCACGGCGGCGACACCGTTACCTATGCGGGCGACGTGGACTTCGGCCCTCAGTCGAAGCTCAATGACTTGAACCACTTCCACCGCGTCTGGTTTGATCACGCGCTCAAGGGGGAGGACAATGGCGTCGCGGAAGAGCCGCCGGTGGCCATCTTCGTCATGGGCGGAGGCAGCGGGCGCAAGGACACCAACGGCCGGCTGCAACACGGCGGCTACTGGCGCTTCGAGAACGAGTGGCCCCTGAAGCGTGCCCTGAACACGCCCTACTACCTGCAGGCGGACGGTTCCCTGGGACCGCAGCTGCCGGACGACTCGGAGCCCAGCCGCTACACCTTCGACCCCGACAACCCGGTGCCGACCATCGGCGGCAACGTATCCGCGGGCGACCCCTTCCTGCTGCCGGGCGGCTACGACCAGCGGGGCGACAAGCGGTTCATGGGCTGCGAGGGCACCCTGCCCCTCAACTCTCGCCCCGACGTGCTCACCTTCCAGACCGAGCCGCTGGAGCAGGACGTGGAGGTCACCGGGCCCATCGAGGTGACGCTGTACGCCGCCTCGTCGGCGCTGGATACCGACTTCACCGCCAAGCTCATTGACGTCTACCCGCCGGGAGAGGACTACCCGGATGGGTTCGCCCTCAACCTGACCGACTCCATCCTTCGCGGCCGCTACCGCCACTCGGACGAGGAGCCGGCGCTGCTGGAGCCGGGGAAGGTGGAGGAGTTCCGCTTCCCGCTCTACCCCACCAGCAACGTGTTCAGAGCGGGGCACCGCATTCGGGTGGACGTGTCCAGCAGCAACTTCCCTCGCTTTGACGTGAACCCGAACACCGGCGGTCCCATCGGCAAGGAGCGCCGCCGAGTGGTGGCGCAGCAGGCCGTGTACCACGATAGCGAGCATCCGTCGCACATCACGTTGCCGCTGGTGCCGGCGGAGGTGTAGGAGAGGGAGTCGCGGGGGCCATCCCCTACAGGCATGGTCACCGGTAGGGGCCGGCCCCCCGTGCCGGCCCGTTTGTCGGCC
>JAAYAV010000459.1 GCA_012719195.1 Anaerolineae bacterium
AGCCAGAAGCTCTGGACCCTGCCGATAGCTATGTCACGCTTCACGGAGCAGTACATCGCCCAGACACACCTGCAGATGGCGGGGGCTTCGATCATGTTTGTGCCTATCCTCGTGGTGTTCCTGGCGATGCAGCGGAACTTCATCGAGGGCATAGCTCTGACGGGTCTCAAGGGTTAGGTCAGGAGGGATGCGCGGTGACCCGCACCAGCGCACAGGGAGAGCGAATTTGGCCGAGAGGATGACGAAACGCGAGCGACTGATGGCTGCTTACCTTTGCCAACCGGTGGATCGCGTCCCTATCAGGGTGTGGGGCGCCGAACCGGGGCTTAAGGTCTGGCACCCCTCGTTCCAGCCAATACTGGACGCTGCCCTCGAGCACACCGACATCGTCACCGGCTGGGGGACGTGGTCCAACGTGTTCCATTCTGCGTCCAGCGAGATCGACGTCGTTGTTGCCGATCGTGCCGGTTCTCACTCGGGGTTTGTGGACCGGGTGACCACCTACCGGGTGCCGGGCGGCGAACTGACACAGGTCGAGGCGGTCAGCACCGAGCACAAGCCCGGCCGGGTGATGAAGTTCTTCATCGAGAACGAGGCGGACGCCGAGCTATGGCTCTCCACGCCCTACGTCGCAGCGCGACCGGACGTCACCCCCTTCTTCGACAAGACTAAGGAGCTGGGCGAGGGCGGTCTAGTCATGGCCTGGATGGGATCGCCCGTCTATGCCGTGTACGAGATGATCGGTAGCGAGTTGCTCGCTCTTTGGAGCGTCGACAGGCGGGACCTGCTGCGGGAACTGGTGCAGACGATGAAAGTGCGGCTTCTACATGAGGTGGTCCACCAGTTGGAGAATGGCGTCGGCCCGGCCTACGGCTACGTGGGACCGGAGCTCTGCATCCCGCCCCTCATGAGCCCCCGCGACTTCGAGGAGTTCGTGGTCGGCCCTGAAGGCGAGATTATCCAGCACATCCGCGATGCCGGCGGCTTCGTCTGGCTACACTGTCATGGGGACATGGGACCGGTGATAGACGGCTTCCAGAGGATGGGAGTGGCAGCCCTCAACCCAATCGAGCCACCGCCCATGGGTAGTCTGACCATGAGAGAGGTCCGTGAGCGCGTCGGCAACGCCATGTGCCTGGAAGGGAACATCGAGGCCGACGAGCTCTTCCGGGCGCCGCCAGGTCGAATGCGACAGCTGGTGCGCACTGCGATCGAGGAGGCTCGCGGCGGAGGGTTTGTGCTGTGCCCTACCAGTGGGTTCATGGAGTGGTCTACCGCCAGCCCCACTCAGATCGCCAACTATCTGGAGTTCATTCAGGCCGGGCTGGAGTACGGTCGCGACTTCGCCTAGACGACAGTCAGACACTTCTCAGAGGGGCCGCTCAATCGGGCGGCCCCTTGCCGTTTGGCATGCCGCCGCCGCAGCGCGAACGAGGAACGTAGGCAATTCATATGGTAGACCTCCCCCGTATGCGCTTGTAATCGCGCCGATGCCTCGGTAGAATTGTGCTGTGCCAGAGGTAGTGGAGTGCTACCTGCGGTGCATACGCGAGCGAGCACAGCTGCTTTGCGGCTCGGAGCGAACTCGCATTTCGGTGTTCACTGCGAACGC
>JAAYAV010000460.1 GCA_012719195.1 Anaerolineae bacterium
CCGAACACGCTCTTCGGAGTGAGCACGGTGCAGGAGGAGGTGGGCCTTCGCGGCGCCATCACCAGCTCCGAGGTGGTGAATCCCGACGTGTGCCTCACGCTCGAGGTCGACTTGTGCGGGGACCTGCCGGGCATCCAGCCGCAGGAGTCTTCCACCAAGCTGGGTGGCGGTCCGGGCATGTGGCTGCTGGACGCACGCATGATCCCCAACCTGAAGCTTCGTGATCTCGTGATTGACACGGCTGCGGAGCTGGATATCCCGATGCAGTTCTCGGCCTACACCGGCGCGGGCGCGGATGGCGGCGCCGTCCATATCCACCGTTCCGGTGTACCAACCGTGGTCCTGGGCATTCCGGTCCGGCACGTACACAGCTCGGGCGGGATCATGCACCGCGACGACTACGACCGCATGCTGCGTCTGGTCATCGCCGTGATCGAGAAGCTGGACGCGGAGACGGTGGCCGGCTTCTAGGGGACAGACAGAGGTAGGGCCAGCCAGGGGAGCGTCACGGCGCTCCCCTCGGCGTTACTGGATCACGCGGACGGAGGTTCCATCCGGGGCCCAGTTGTAGAGCCACTCGGCGTCCTCGTTGCGCAGGTTGACGCAGCCGTGGCTCATGGGTACTCCGAAGTTGGTGTGCCAGTAGGTCCCATGGAGAGCGTAGTCGCGGTAGAAGTACAGCACCCACTGCACGTCGGGCAGGTAGTAATCGCTGCCCCGCATCAGTTGACTGGGCACATGCAGATAGACGGCGAAGTCCCCCTGCACCGTGGGCGTGGCCGGCAGCCCCGTAGAGGCGAGGACCTCCTGCACTAGTTCCCCGTTCTCGTAGGCGTACACCTTCTGTTGCGACAGGACCACGATGATCTGCTTGCCGTCGCTGATGGTCGGCTCGGGCCGGGAATCGGCCGCCACAGTGGAGGCTGCGCCCGGCGGCAGGGTGAGGACCATGCCGGCGTGGATCAGGCTGGGGTTCGCCAGCGAGTTCAGGCTGATCAGCTCGGCGGTGGTCACCCCGAAGCGCGAGGCGATGGCGGACAGGTAGTCGCCGCGGACGACCACGTAGGCGGAGGTAGCCACCGTCTCTTGGGGAGTCTCGGTCGCTGGGGCGGGGGTGTTGTCCGCCGGTGGAGGCGGCAAAGCCTCGCCGGGCGCGGGTATGCGCAGGCGAACACCGGCGTGGATGAGGCGCGGATTGGCAATGTTGTTCGCGGCCGCCATCTGCTCTACCGTCACGCCGTAGCGGTAGGCAATGGCGGCCAGGTACTCGCCACGCTGGACGACATGCTCCGTAGGGGCAGGTTCGGGCGCTTCCGCCGGCATGCTCTCCTGCGCCAGCACGTGCCGCGGCGAGGAAAGAGCGGCCAGAGATAGGCCAAGGGCAACTAACAGCGCTGTCAACTGCCGCAATGGACGCTCCTTTGCCAGTGTCGTCTCTATCACAGACGCCCCCGAGTGGGGCAGAGTTCCGTGTTCAGCCTATCGGCTGGAGGATCGCGCTTCATGAGGCGCACACAACCGTGGTTCCGGCCGCCGGTCCTGCTCGCCGCCGCCCTCGCGGGGCTGTGGGTGGTGGGTGAGAGGGGACGCCTACTCTTGCCCTCCAGCCGAAAGGCGGCGCGCTGGATGGGCCTGCGGCACATCCTCGATCTCAGTATAGTGCATGCGTACGTTTATGGCCGCTGGACGAAGCAGTACATGTGGTCGCTGCGGCGGTTGCTGCCGCGGCTCGGACGGCGAGGGCGGCGGCATGTGGCGGAGAACTACCACGCCAAGGTGATCACGCCCGAGCACGCCCACGCCATCGTGCACCTCGACCGCGACGTTCCCCTGCGAGACCTCGAACAGGTGATCCCCTACTCCCGAGCGCGAGATCTGGTGCTGACGGCGTCCCCCGAGATTGCCCTGTACGAGTGCGCCTGCCGCCTGTCGCGCGCCGATCACTGCGGGCCGACGCAGGTATGCATGGCGGTCGGTCAGCCGTACGTGGACTTCGTTCTCGAGCATCACCCGGAGGACGCCCGGAAGGTGACGCCGGAGGAAGCCTTGTCGGTCTTGGAGGCGGAGCACGAGCGCGGCCACGTGCACACAGCCTGGTTTCGCACTGCCGCTCGCGGGCGCTTCTACGCCATCTGCAACTGCTGCCCCTGCTGCTGCGTGGGCATGGAGGGCATGGTCCGGCACGGGGTGGGGCTGCTGGCCTCCTCCGGCTTCGTGGCGCACGTGAACGAGGCGGCGTGCAGCGGGTGCGGCGCCTGCAGCCGAGCGTGCCCCTTCGGCGCCATCAGCATGCGGGACGGCGTGGCGGTGGTGGACGAGAGTCGCTGCCTGGGATGCTCCGTGTGCGTGGACCGGTGCCCGACGGGGAGCATAGCGCTGGAGCGCGACGAGGCCCGTCCGGAACCACTGGACGTCAGAGTCCTGGCGGCGGAAGCGTCCGCGGCCGGCTGACCGGCCGTAGGTGGCAGACAGGAGTGGGCGCCGCCACGGAACCCATCCCGTGGCGGCGCCCAATTTCGCGGTGTTGTGGGCGCTCTACCGGCCCTGGGCCAGCAGGCTCTTGGTGTGCTCGATCAGGCCGTCCACCAAGGGAGTGGCGGGGACGGCGAGGCCGTGCTCGCGCATCTTGTCCAGGGTGGATACCCGGTGGCAGAGGAAGGACACGTGTTCGGGGTGCTCTTCCCGGTACTGGTCCACCGGCAGCTCGATGTACTTGGCCTTGGTGCCGAGCACGTCGGCGATGATGTCGTAGTAGTCGCGCGACTGGATGATGTCGGGGCCGTACATGTTGTAGATCTGGCCGTGGGCGTTGCGGTTACCGATGATGCTGAGGAAGAAGGCGGCCAAGTCACGGACGAAGATGGGTTGCTGAAGGAAGTAACCTGCTCCCACCAGTTCCAGTGGCTCGCCGGCGCGGATGCGGTTCAGGAGTTCCTTGTCGCGGCCATGCTTGGGCAGGCAGCCGAGCTCGGAGCCGGGGCCGTAGATGTGGCAGGGCCGGATGACGGTCCACTTCATGTCGCCGGTGTCGCCGTTGATGAGTTCGAGTTCGCAGCGACGCTTGTTGGCCCCGTAGCTGTCATCGGTGAGGAAGTGCTCGGTCTCCACCGGCTGGGGCACCTTGCGGAAAGGCGGGTCGTAGACAAAGTCGGTGGAAATGAAGCCCAACTGCGGAGTGCGGTTGCGGAAGACCTCGACGTCTTGGCGGGCGTCGGGGGCGAAGTACCCGATGCAGTCGTAGACGACGTCCCAATCGGTGCCGGCGCTGTCTATCGCCGCCGCGAAGGCGGGCTGGTCCTTGCGGTCTGCCACCAGTGCGGTGACGCCGGCGGGGAGTTCCTTCTGGCCGCGGGTGACTACCCACGTCTTATGGCCCGCCGCCACCGCCGCCCGTGCCACCGTGCCGCTGACGAAGCCGCTGCCGCCGATCACCAGTACCTTAGCCATATGCGAACCTCACTGGTTTGTGTCGCCCAGTGGTGCGGCGACGGATGCGAAGGACTATGCGCGCCGTGCGGCGGCCTGTCAACCGTGACCGCCGGGGCGTTGGGCCTGCCTCAGGCCGTCCAGTTCAGCTGGAGCCGGCCGCCGAGGAAGCGGGCCAGGTCCTCCGCCTCGGCGGCGGCAGCGTCCCGGATTGCGGGTGGGAGGGGGGAGAAGGGCTCGATGCCGACGGTTACGGTCTTGCCTTTGCGCACATGCTTCCATACGCCGACCATCCGGCCGTCAACGAGCAACACCGGTGAGATCCAGGCCTGGGGCCGGTAGACGCGCGAGCGCAGGGGCGCGGGCAGAAGCAAGTCGGGCAGGACACGTTCCGCCCCGAGGATGTACTGGTCGAAGGCGGGTACCAAGCGCACCACACCGGCGGGAGAGGCGGCTTTCACGCCGGCCAGCTGGTCGGCGGCGGCCCAGGCGGGGGAACCCTCGATGCTCACCGGCAGGACCGCCTCGCCCAGGGAGTGGATGAGCTTTCGCGTCTGCGCGGCGGTGATCCCCGCCCACCAGTGCTGGATGGCGTCTTCGGTCAGCGGCCCTTTGGCGGCGATGTAGCGGAGGAAGACGGTCCTTCGTGCCTCCTGCGGATCCAGGCTCTCCCAGGGAGAAAGCCAGCGGTCGGGCCGCGTGAAGCGGACGCTGTTGCCCTCCCCGGGAGCGAAGCACAGCAGCCCGCGGAAGGCCGCGGGCTTGAGCACCGATCCCCAACTGCCGCGGACCTTGTCACCCAACTCCGCGGAACCGGTGAGCTCGGCCACGGCAACGGCTAGTTCCTCGCGGGTGAGGGGCGGCCCCTCCAGGGCGTCGTGCACCGCCTGCACGAACTGCTCCAGTCCCTCCGGGGTGAAGCCCGCGTGGCGCAGCCAGACGCCTTTGGTGTAGTGGCGATAAGTGCTGAGAGCCGCCTGCCAGAGCGGGTACTCGCTGGAGGGCAGCAGGTGCAGGGTGCCCCGTACCGCCCATGTCTTGAGCAGCGTGCGCTCTTCCCAGAGGGCACGCTGCACGGCCTCGGGCGCCAGACCGTCGACGCGAGCCCAGAGAGCAATCTCGGCGGAGGACATCAGTTGGGCGTGCAGTCCGCAGATGTCGCCGACCACGTCCAGCATCTGGTCGCGCGAGGCGCGCCGGGCGAGGTGCTGGCGCTGCATGCGCCAGGCGAGGAC
>JAAYAV010000461.1 GCA_012719195.1 Anaerolineae bacterium
ACCGGCTGCTCGGGGATGGCGATGTAGTCGGCGCCGCCGGCCATGCCACCGTAGACGGCCACCCAACCGGCGTGCCGGCCCATCACCTCGACCACGAGGACGCGGTGGTGCGAGCAGGCAGTGGTGTGCAGCCGGTCAATGGCGTCGGTCACGATGCCGATACTGGTGTCGAAGCCGATGCAGAACTCGGTCTCGCCGACGTCATTGTCCATGGTCTTGGGAACGCCCACGCAGGGAATGCCGTGCTCGGCGTGGAGCCGCATGGCCACGCTCATGGTGTCGTCGCCGCCGATAGCCACGATGGCGTCGAGCCCCAGCTTGGACACGTTCTCCAGTGCCTTCTTGAGGTCGGCTTCCTTCTTGAAGGGGTTGGTGCGCGAGGAGCCGAGGATGGTGCCTCCGACGTGGAGGATGCCAGAGACGCGCTCGTGGTCAAGTTCGACCACATCCGCGTCCACGAGGCCGCGCCAGCCGTCGAGAATTCCGGTGACGCTGAAGCCGTGCTGGAAGCTGCGACGAGCGACGCCGCGGATGGCGGGATTGAGGCCGGGGACATCGCCTCCACCGGTGAGAACGCCTACGTTCATCTATCCACCTCCTGGGTGTTTGTCAGTGCGGCCGATATCACTCTACGGCGGCGAAGTCGGGCCCGGCAAACTCACCGGCCGGTACAGCCTGCGCCTTGCCCGAGGAGCCAAAGAGCCGGATCTTCTCGCGCACCCGGGCGCGCACCTCGTCTCGGGCGGGGCCTAGGAGCTTGCGCATGTCGTGCTCCTGCGGTCGGGCGGCCGAGGCAGTGCGCAGCGCTTCGCAGAAGCCGGCGGTCAGGTAGGTGCCCACGTTCACCTTGGCTATGCCCCCGGCGATGGCCTGCCGGATGCTCTCCTCCGTCACGCCGGAGGAGCCGTGAAGAACGAGGGGCACGGAGACGGCGGCGGCGCAAGCGCGGATGCGCTCCTGGTCTAGTTCCGCTTCTTGGGATTGCATGGCGTGTACCGAGCCGACGGCGATGGCCAGGGTGTCGCAACCGGTGAGTTCCAGGAAGCGGCCGGCCATGTCCGGGTCGGTCATGTGGCTGGAGACCTGCTTAGCGGTGACCTGGTCGCGGCTCTGGAGGACCTGTCCCAGTTCCGCCTCCACGGGAATGCCGCAGGCGTGGGCGGCGCGGGCGATGAGAGTAGTGGTGGCGACGTTCTCCTCCCAGGGCTTGGCGCTACCATCGAACATGAGCGAGGTGAAGCCGGCCTGGAGGGCGCGCACGTTGGTCTCGAATCCGCTTCCGTGGTCGAGGTGCAGCACCACGGGGACGGAGGCTTCGCCGGCACCGGCTCGAACGACCTCGGCCAGGTAGGTGAGCCCACCGTAGCGGATAGCGCCCTCGGATATCTGGACGATGACCGGCGACTGCTCGTCCTCCGCTGCCTCAATGATCGCCTGAATCATCTCCAGGTTGTTGGCGTTGAAGGCACCCACGGCGTAGCCGTCCTGCCGGGCGCGCTGTAGCAGTGCTTTGCTGGTTACAAGAGCCATGCTTGACCCCCTCGCGGCGTGCAAAAGGGGCCCCCAACCCCGTCTTTGGGCCCCGCTGCTCCTAGATTAGCAGCGGGGCCCATGGCAGTCAACTGACGTCGGGCGGTCGCTCGCCCGCGGGCCCTAGTCGCCGCGCAACGCGCTGCGGAGACTGGCCACGCTCACCGGCTGGCCGGAGAGCAGAGTCTGCGTGCGGAAGAGACGGGCTGCCAAGCGGATGCTGCCGTACGCGGTGAGCAGGAGCAGGGCAACGGACAGTGCCACCTGCCAGGCGGGCGGCGCGACTCGAACCACGCGGGCGAGCATGGTGACGGGTGCGGTGAAGGGCACCAGGCTCATGATGACTGCGGGAAGGCCGTTGGGCTGGTTCACGATGCTGTTGATGAACCAAAGTGGGATGAACAGGGGCGCGTAGATGATGATGGTAGCCTGGCTGGCATCGCGCAGGCTGGGAGCGAGGGCGCCCAGCCCGGCCACAAGCGAGGCGTACAGCACGTAGCCCAGGGCGAAGAAGAGCAGCCCCAGGAGGAGCTTGTCGAGACCGAGGGAGTAGCCCTCCGGGATGTTCAGGCCGCGGCCTCCGACTGCCAGCGCGAGGCCGGCCGTGCCTAGCCAGGCGACCACCTGCAGGATACCGGCCGCCCCCAGCCCGATGGTCTTGCCGGCCAGTATCTCCGTCGGCGCCACGCTGGAGAGCATCACCTCCAACATGCGGCTGTCCTTCTCATCGCTCAGGCTCTGGAGCAGCCAGCCGGTGGCAAAGGTTAGTGACATGAAGAGCAGCATCAGGAGGGCGTAGGGCAGCCAGTACGAGACCGCTTCCGTGGAGGCCTCGGTCTGCTCACCCTGGACGGCGACCTCCTCCAGTCGGAACGGCTCCCACAACAGCGAGGCCAACTCCTCGCTGCCGGCCACGTTGGCCATAAGCACGTAGCGGAAGGCGGTGACTTGGTTCTGCGCGCCTATGGGGTTGAAGTCGCGCGAGTAGGAGATGACGGTCCCGCTGTCCAGGTAGTCGGAAGGCACCACGTAGAAGTCGGTGATCTCTCCGGCGGCAACGGCGCGGCGTGCGTCGTCCACGCTGGGATAGGACACGAACGCGGGCGCGAGTGCCTCGGGCACCCGGCTGACAACGCCGGCCTCATCGACGTAGCCCTGAGCCTGATCGGGGGCGGAGGGCAGAAGCAGGGCCATCATGTCCTCTTCCGTGGGCGCGCTCACGTTCAGAATGGCGACCATCACCATGGCGAGCAGAGGGAGCCCAAACACCATGAGGAGGAAGGACTTCCGCCGGACCAGGGTGACGAACTCGTGTCGCGCGATGGTCAGCATATTCCTCATCGCGACCCTCCCTGGACCGCCTGACGGATCTCCTGCCACGACAGTCGCTGGCCGAAACGCAGCATGCCCGCCTGGAATACCCGCGCCGCCAGGAGGATTGAGCCCACCGCCGAGGCCACCAGGATCACGAAGCTGGCGACCAGCTGCCAGATGGGAATCGATGTGAAGGCCCAGCGCATGCTGACGGTAAGCGGTGCTGTGAGCGGGAACAGCGTCATGATGGTGGAGGCGAGGCCGTTCGGGTTCGTGAGGATGACGAAGGACAGGATGGCGGGCAGCATCGAGGGCAGCGTGACGAAGGTGGCCAGCTGCTGCGCCTCGCGCAGCTCGGTGGTGGCGGCCCCGGCGGCGGCCAGCAAGCCGGCGGTGATCATGTAGGCGGGCAGGAACATGGCCAGGACGAGGATCAGGAAGGACCAGTTCATCTGGAAGTGGCTCAGCTCGGGTATGTTCATCTTGGCTACGATAAGGGCCACTGCCGCCGCGACGCCCCAAGCCGCCATCTGCGTCATGCCGACGGCGAAAAGGGCGAGGATCTTACCCCCCATCAGCTCATTGGGGGAAATGGAGGTGACCAGTATCTCCATGGTGCGAGACTCTTTCTCGTCCACCACCGCTCGAACGGCGTCGGAGGCGCTGCCGATGACGGTGATGAAGAAGAGCATGGCCGCGATGAAGGGGATGACCACATTGGGCCAGGTGCTCTCGCTCATCTCCCGGGTGCCGTCGAGCGAGCGAGCGACGAGGTCCATCTCATCGGACGCGCGCGCTCGGAGGTCTTCTGGGAGACCGGCGGCGAGATTCCAGCGCATGTAGCGGCGAAAGCCATCTTGTGCCCCACGCTGGAGGTCTCCGGCGGAGTAGGCCGTCACTTTCCTCGTGGTGGCGTAGTCCGGCGCCAGCACGAAGGCGGCGTCGACGGTCCCGTCGTTCACAGCGGCAATGGCCGCCTCTTCGTCGGGGTAGGCGACGAACTGGACGTCGTTGGGGTTGGGTAGGTTCTCGGCGCTGGATAGGGCTCCGGCCTGGTCCACTACGGCGATGGGCTTGGTTACGGTCTCTGCCGAGGCGCCGAGGAAGCCGGCGATGGCGACGCCGACGATGATGATGAGCGGAACCAAGAGCGCCGACAGCAAGTAGCCGCGCCGCTTTACCCGCCGAAGGTACTCGGACTTGAGGACTACCCAGACCAAGCGCAGTCTCATGTGATAGCCTCCTGCGCGGCCGCGTGCAGGTCGGGTACTTCCCCGCTGGCGTCGGTGACCACGGAGATGAAGATGTCGTCGAGGGAAGGAGTGGCGACCTCGAAGCCCAGGACCTTAAGGTCCGGCCGGCCACAGAGGGACGCCAGGACGGCCTGAGGCGACGTGTGCTCATCGAGGGTCAGCCGCTGAGCGCCGTTCTCCGGGTGCATGGCCAGCACGCCGGGCACCGGGCCCAGTTCTCCCTCCACCTGCACCCGGATGGCGTTGCCGGCGAAGGATGACTGTATGTCGGCCAACCGGCCATAGAGCACGCCCTCGCCCCGGTTGACGAGGAGAATGCGGTCGCACAGGGCCTCCACCTGGTTCATCTGGTGGGTCGACATAATGATTGCTTTCCCGGACGCCCGCTGCTCCTCCATCAGGTCCTTCACGCGCCGGACGTTGACCGGGTCCAGCCCCTGGAACGGTTCGTCGTAGATGAGCAGCTCGGGCTCGTGGGCGACGGTGGCGATGATCTGGGCCTTCTGTTGCATGCCGCGGCTCAGGTCCTTGACCTTCTTGTTGGCGCTCTCCGCGAGGTCAAGCTGCTCGAGGTAGTGGCGCACGCTCTTCTCGGCGGCCGCCTTCTCCACGCCCTTGAGTTGGGCGAGGTAGACCAGGCACTCCAGTAGAGGCAGTTCGCGATAGAGCCCACGTTCCTCGGGCAGGTAGCCGATGCGCGCCTTCTTGTCCTCGTTCATGGGGCCGCCCATCATGATGATGGTGCCCGAGTCGGGGCGGAAGATGTTGAGCATCATGCGGATCGTGGTGGTCTTACCAGCGCCGTTCGGGCCGAGCAGGCCGAAGATCTCTCCCTGGTCTACCTCAAGGGAGACGTCTCTGACGGCCTGCATCTGCCCGAAGCGTTTACTGACGTGCTGAACCTCTACCAGAGCCATTGCGAGTTACCTCCGCGCGCGATGATGGCGGTGACCTCCGGCTGGGGGACCCACCCATTCTATCACTTCTGGGCGAGGCGGGGTACCGGCTACTCGAGGCCGTTCAGATCCTTGCGGTTCTGGATGGCCGCGCGGGAGTTCTGGCCGCGCCGACCACTGGTACAGGGGCTGGTAAGGTGGGGCGCCTGCGGACTACACCTAACCCCCCATCCCCCTTCCCTGCGAAGGAAGGGGGGCCGGGATGGCCTTCCACCTGCGATGGGGCACTTTCCGGTTCCCCCTGCCCGCGTGGTGAAGGGTGGCCAGCCAGGCGAGTGAAGCGCCTGGCGAGCAGGAGGTTTGGTCAGTCGCCCGAAGCCAGGTACGGCCAGCTTGCGCTGAAGCTGCCGGAGCGGATGGACCTTCTTCCTCCGGCTAAGGGCGACCACTGGTGCCGCCGCCTCAGGCCCGGGTCAGCTGGTCGGCTCGAACACGTACTCGGCGGCGCCGCCACCCAGGACCACGGTCGGTCGTCCATCTTCGGCCAGCAGTAGCTCCAGCTCGAGGGCAAGGCCGCTGCTGATGGACCAGTAGGCGTCCACCTCCCCGTCGTCGCCCACGTGCGGAACCAGCTCGACCACGAACTCGCCGGCGTCGGCCAACAGGCTCTCTCCCTCGAGCGCCAAGGTGAGGGAGCCAAGTGCCGGATTGGTGTAGGTGCCCAGGAAGGGCGTAACCACCGCCACGTCCACGCTATCCAGCAGGTTGGCGCGGAGCTCGACCAGAGCCTTCTCCGTCTGCTCGACGCTGAAGCGGACGAGTGCGTCATGCTCCTTGGGCTGATCAAAAAGCAACTCCAGGAGCCGCACGCGCAAAGCGTCGTTCAGGAGGGAACCGTACTGGTTGCTGAGAACGGTGATCCCGGTGTTGATATCCGGCAGGAAGGCGAGGGCGGAACTGAAGCCCAGGGTCGATCCGTCGTGGTGAATCACCGTGAGGCCCTTGTACTCGTCGATGATCCAGCCCAACCCGTAGCTGGCCTCGGCACTGATGGGCACCTGTGGTTCCCAGGTCACGGCGAGGTTCACCGCCGAGACTACGCGCGTGCCGTCGGGAGCCACACCCTG
>JAAYAV010000462.1 GCA_012719195.1 Anaerolineae bacterium
GCCGGGCAGTACGATCACGGGCAGCAACAAGACGGCCGCGGCGACGGCCGAGACGGCACGGATGAAGCGCACCACGGCGCCGTTCCGGAACAGGGGGAAACTGCTGGCCATGAAGATCGTAGCGGGAGAGAGAAGCGCGAGCGACGCCTGGAAGCCGCGGATGGCCCAGTCGTAGTGATAGCCCGAGACGCTCCCGCAGGCGATCACAGCGGCCAGCAACTGGTAGAAGAGGGTGAATGTGACGCCTGAGCGAGACCGCCGCTCTCCTACCGTGAAGGCCAGGCTGAGCACCGAGAACAACAGTGCCGTCGCCAAGTTAGTGAGCTTGAGTACCAGCGCACCGGGAAGCTGCGAGCGAAGGGTAACGGTCAGGTCGATCGTCTCCCCATCACGGAGGAGCGACAGATGCATAGGCGAGCCCGGGCCACCTGAGTACAGCGGTATCTTCTGGTCGGGGGGCACACCGTCGATGCAGAGCACCACATCGTCCAGCCGAACTCCGGCCGCCTCCGCTGGGCCACCGGGGGCCACTCGGACCACGACGAAGCTTGAGCCCAGCCACTCCAGCCCGTCCCACGGCGTAGTGATGTGCGCCCTGATGCCCATCACAACCAGCACGAGCACCGGCAACGCTACCGCGATGCTCAGCCAATCGAGCGCGGGCAGCACCTCGCCGCTGCGGGCCCTCCAGGACCTGTCCCGACTCATTGCAGCGCTAGGAGGCCGGGCCATGCCGTCCTACCGGGTCCAGCCAAGCGACCGTGTCCGCCAGTGCTGTCCAGCCCGAAGAGGCGCGGTTAAGGGTAGGGTCCAATAGGAGTTGCCGCGCCTTCACAGCGCGCGCAGACGCCTCCAGTCGCAGGTAGCGGTCGGCTCCCATCTCCTGCAGCTTGGCGTACACTCCCGCTACCGCCTCCCGCCGGCCACTTCTTACCTCCGCCAATCTCGCCGCGAGTTCCTCCGCATCCGCTCCCTCCGCCACCGATAGCCCGTATGCCAACGCCATGGAACCGGTCCGCAGGTCGGCCGGATCGTCACCGCCCAGGCCAATGAGGTCGTCGAGAAGCTGAATCATTTCGCCGATGCACATCCCCACTTCCGTCATCGCTGTGGCCTCCCGGCTGCCCGCGCCGGCACTCAGCGCGCCCGCTCGGCAGGCCAGGGAGAAAGGCCGTCCACCCTTGGCCGATAGCACCTGCCAGGCCCACTCCAGCGGATCGGCCGACTCGTCCATGTGAGCGCCTCGCTCCTGGCCCGCCGTCACTGCCAACCCGTACCGCGCGAATTCGCTAACTAGTAGCCTCCCCCGGGTGGGCTCATGGCCGCCCTCGCGACCCAAACAGGCGCAGCAGGCGAACAACAGCGCCGTGGCCACGTTCAGGTCGGTGTGCGCTTCGGTGGACGGCCCGAGGATGGACGGGTCACCGTCTTGAAGGTCATCCAGAAGCTTAGCTGCCAGATAGAGGCCCGACCAGGCGGCCGCCACGTCCAGCGTCAAAGGTGTCGGCTGACCCACTGCCTGGGCGGACCACAGAGGAAGAAGGACGGGGAAGTCACGGGTGATGGCGGCTTTCCAGGCCCGCTCCACCAGAGGCGCAAGCACCTCCGCAACTTGACTGGGACCGAGGGCGATGGCCCTCAAGAGGCTCTCACCTACATCCTCGCGGCCAAACCCGTAGCCCATCTCCAGCGCTCCTCGGCCGACGCTGCGCCACCCTCCCCGGCACAATGACGCCGGCGGGCCCCAGACCGAGGCTCACCGGCGCCAATACGGGCCCCCCGCTTCCGGCAACGGCTCGCTTACTCCTCGGCGGTTGCTTCCTCCGCCACGGCTGCGCCATTGCTCCCCACCAGAGGCTTCCATTCCCCGTGGAGCCCTTCCTCGGTCACCCCGTAATAGTAGTGACTGGCACCGGACGCGTCTAGCTGTGCCAGGTTGTACTTCATGCGGTTGCCGCGCTTGTAGGACTTCGACACACCCAGATCGCCCGACCACTTGATGGTAGGCGTCTGGCGAAGCGTCTTGTCGTGTTCCGTGATGGCGTAGCGCCAGAGGCGCCGCGCCGACTCCTTGGTCACATCGGTAACCAGGCTGCGGTTGCGCAGGTCGCGCAAGGCGTGGTACCGGACGCCTTTGCGCTCCTCGATACTGACCACTTCGACGCCGGTCCGCGGCGGCGCCACCCGGAACGTCGGGGCCACCGCTTCCTGGTGGTTCCCGTCGTCCTTCGCCGTCGCCTTAGTATCGGCAGTCTGGCGCGAAATGATCTGCACGATCTCGTCCCGCACCGCGAGGCTGGTCTCCGTCTCCTGGCGAACGTATATCTTGCTGCCGTCGAGCGTATACGGCTTCGAGGGGCCGCTGGGAACAGAGACGCGCAGGATCGGTTTGCCCTTGCTCTTGAGCGAGGTTATCTCCACGTCCAATGCCGGCGCGATCCGGCGCTGGATGTCATTGCGGAGAATGCCGATGGCTTCCTCCGGCCGATCCACTCCCTTGGGCGCCACCGACGCTCTCGCCGACACGCCGACGTAGACAGTCCCGCCGTTGGTGTTGGCGAAGCCGACGATGTCGCGCAGCACGGCGTGAAGACGCCCACCGCGGCGGCCCATGCCCTCGTGGAAGGACTGTACGATGCTCGGTCCCGCTTCCCGTGCCGCCTGGACGTGGTCAAAGGGCTCGCGCGCGGCCCGATAGGGTCGCATACGCGTGAAGTCGGTCCCTTCGAACACCTCCTTGAGAGCGGCGTAACTGAGATTCGGAAGCAGCACCTCCATGGCTCGCCCACCAACACCGAACTGGGTCCGGTCCGTCGGGTCGTCATCCAGGCGGTGGCAGTCAGAACCCTGAATGATATGCATGCGACGCGGATACTCGGGACGCGATCCGTTGAAAAACTCAGACGTGCGCTGCCGCCTGGTGCTCTCCAGGTCCGTGACCTCCAAGGCATGGAGGTTCGGGTCCTGGGTGAAGGCGATCTTGGTCTGCCCACCGAAGTTGAGCCCCTGCAGGGCGACTCCGTGGGTGGAGTTCGCGTGGGCAGCGATCACAATCGCTCCCGCCTCTCGCATCATGCGGTAGACGGTGAGCACGTCCACGGTCGCGCCCACCTCACCGGTGCCCACATCTATGCGCGTGGGGGGAATGCCCATGTTAAGCAGAAGGTGCTCGATCGCTCGGACGGAGGTCTCGTCGGAGAAGACCCCCAGAATATGGAACCCGAAAGTGGCCGTGAACTCGACCGCCGGCAAGACCAGTATCTTGCGCAACAGGCGACGATACTCCAGCAGGTTTTCCTTCTCCTTGCCCTGGAGCCGGCCCAAGCTTTCCAGCAGCTCAAGGTCTCGAACCTCGCTCAGCAGTTCGGCGTAACCACGTACCGTGTTGTGGTCCGCGAACGCGATTATGTCGAGCCGTTTCTCCTCCGCTTTCTTCAGAATGTCGAGATAGCTCACACCCGTCTGTCGGTAACACTCCGATGCAGGCGTGTGCAAGTGCAGGTCAAATCGATACCAATTCATTCGCTCCTTCTTCGTGCCTAGTCGTGGAGCCATACGCCCTCAATGAATGAGCGCATGGCCCCCAATGGTCTAGGACCCTGTTGATAGCGCCGTGGCCAGAGCGTCTTCTACTCGGTCCACCAGGACAATTCGCATCTGCTCACGCACGCTGGCTGGTATGTCGTCCAGGTCTTTCTCGTTACGCGTCGGCAGGACCACAGTAGATAGCCCGGCCCGGTGCGCCGCGAGGACCTTCTGCTTGATGCCACCGACGGGCAGGACCTGACCCCGCAGGGTCACCTCACCAGTCATGGCTACGTCGCCGCTAATCGGCCTTCCGCTGAACAACGAGACGAGAGCGGCTGTCATCGTCACGCCGGCCGACGGTCCGTCCTTGGGGACCGCACCCGCGGGAACGTGAATGTGCAGGTCGCTCTTACGCACCAGCTCCTCGTCCACGCCCAGTTCCTCGGCGTGTGACCGCACATAGGTGAGCGCTGCCTGCGCCGATTCCCGCATCACCTCGCCCAGTTGCCCGGTGAGGGTCATGCGCCCGTCGCCGGTCATCCGCGCTGCCTCAATGAACGTGATGTCGCCCCCTGCATACGTCACCACCAGACCGGTGGCCACGCCGGGGACCTGCGTCCGCTCGGCCGACTCCTGGAAGTAGACCGGCTTGCCCAGGTAACCCGCCACATCCTCGGCCTTCACCGAAGTTAGGCCGTCGGAGCGGCCGGCGCCGACCTCCACCGCTACTCGGCGAGCCACGGCCCCGATACGTCGCTCCAGCTCACGCACGCCCGCTTCGCGGGTGTAGCGCCGGATGATGGTACGCAGCGCCTCATCGTCGAACGCGAGTTCCCCTTCCCGGAGTCCGTTCTCCAGCAATTGGCGCCGCACCAGGTAGAGCCGAGCTATGTGTAGCTTCTCCTCCTCGGTGTAGCCGTCCAGCTGCAGGATCTCCATGCGATCGCGCAGCGGTTCCGGTACCGGATCGAGTAGGTTGGCGGTGGTGATGAACAGCACCTGGGACAGATCGAATGGTACATCGAGGTAGTTGTCGCGGAACTCGACGTTCTGCTCCGGGTCCAGGACCTCCAGCAGCGCCGAGGCCGGGTCGCCCCGGAAGTCGCGGCCTAGCTTGTCCACCTCATCCAGCATCATCACCGGGTTTCGCGTACCAACCCGGCGCAGAGCCTGGATGATGCGTCCCGGCATGGCGCCGATGTACGTGCGCCGATGCCCCCGTATTTCGGACTCGTCGTGCAGGCCGCCCAGGGACGTGCGGATGAACTCCCGCCCCATGGCCCGCGCGATGGACCGGCCGAGCGAGGTCTTGCCGACCCCCGGAGGCCCGACAAAGCACAGTATCGCGCCTTCACGCTCCCGGCGAATCTTGTCCGAACTCGGACCTTCCGGCTCTTCCTCCTGCTTCCGCTCGGAGCGTAGCTTGCGTACGGCCAGGTACTCGATGATCCGATCCTTGATCTTCTCCAGATCGTAGTGATCCTCGTCCAGCACCTGCCGCGCGTGCTCCAGGTCGAGCCTATCCTCAGTAGTGACCGACCAGGGCAGGCCGGCCAGCCACTCCAGGTAACTGCGGATGACGCCGTACTCGGCCGCGGCCGAGGGTAGGCTGGCAAGCCGGCTGAGCTCCCGCTCCGCCTCGCGTGCCGCTTCCTCGGGGAGAGCGGCTTCCTCGATCAACTCCCGCAGGCGTTCCACCTCGGCCGTCTGCTCGTCGGCCTCACCCAACTCCTTCTGGATGGCCTTGAGTTGCTGGCGGAGGAAGTACTCCCGCTGCGTCTTCTCCATCTCAGACTGGGCTTCCGACTGGATCTTGCGGCCCAGTTCCAGGACCTCTAGTTCGCCGCTGAGGACCTCGGTCAGCCGGCGCAGCTTCTCCTTGATGCTGTCCATCTCCAGGATGGTCTGAGCGTCTTCGGGCTGCATCTGGGCGCTGGTCGCCACCAGGTAGGCCAGCTGCCGGTTGTCGTCGACGTTCATCGCGGCGACAGACAACTCCTCCGGCAGGTAGGGCACCAACGAGACCAACCGCTGGAACTGCGACACAACGTTGCGGGCCAATGCCCGCGTCTCGACGTCGTCCTCGACCGCCTCGGGGATCGGCTCGGCCAGCACCTTTGGGTAGGGCTCCATTTCGAGCACTTCGATGATCCGGTAGCGCTCCATGCCCTGCACCATGAGGCGCAAGGTGCCGTCCGGCTGGCGGATCATCCGCGCCACCATCACCGTGCTGCCAACACTGTGCAGATCCTCGGGCGTCAGGTCGTGGTCCTCGTCCTGGTCACCGTGTCGCAGCACCACCAGAACCGGGCGACGGTTCACCACCGCCTCGTCCACCAGCCTAACCTTGGCCGGATCGGCTATGCCCAGCGGCCGAACGGTCGCCGGAAAGACCACCATATCGGAGACGAGCACGCCCAACTCCACCGGCTCTGCCGGCTGATCCTCGGTCGGCTCCTCCTCGCTCAGGACCGCCTCTTCCACCGTCTCCAATTCTCCAGCGGCTCCGCCGCCCTCTTCGGGCTCCAGGGCTGGGGCGCTAGTATCGTTGCTCTGACTCATACCTTCGAACTCTCCGCCATTACTGAGCCGTCCAAACGGCAAATCTACTCGGGGCATTCAGACGGTGCATCGGCGCCATTCACTATGACGCGCACCGTGCCGGACTTCGGGACCCTTACCAGGAGGAAGCCGGACTTGTACTCCGCGGCGACGCCGCGAATGTCGGCCCGGCGCGGCAGCACTGCCCGCGTCTCGAAGGGGCCATGCGATATCTCCATTCGGTGATATCCGACCTTCTCCTGATCGTCCTTCCTCACGCCTGACACGGTAAGGACCCGTTCGGTGAGCTGTATGCTCACCTGCTCCGGGTCCACACCAGCCAACTCGACCCGGACCACAATCTCATCAGCGGTCTCATAGACGTCGGTCGGTGGCTGCCAGACGGCGCGGCTAGCTGCGTTCCATGCCATCTCCAAAGGACTCCCATAACATCGCCGGAAGGATCCGGCGTGGTCTCCGATCGGCCTCCGGTACCCTGATCTCACTGCTCGGGCACCGGTGCCGGCTGGGTTGTTCACACATCCGCTCTAGTATAGCATTCTTATCAATGCTTATCAATGTTGGGCCTGCCTCGCCACACACTCGCCCTAGCCACCGTCACGGCGATCGGGAAGCCTCGCCACTGGCCAAGTGGCCCCCGGTTGACCTATCCTGTCGAGCGCCAAAGACACGCAAGCGCCGGTCTGCTTCCACCTCAGTCGTCCACGGGAGGACACCATACCCATGAAGGCGGGCACCAACCTAGAGACCGTCCTATCCGCGCATCGCTTCGCCGTGACGGGCGAACTCGGTCCCCCCAAGGGGGGCGACGCCGAAGTCGTCAAGAAGAAGATCGAGTTGCTCCGCGGCTACGTCGATGCCGTCAACGTCACCGACAACCAGACAGCCGTGACTCGCATGTCGAGTGTGGCCGCCGCAGCGCTGGTGGTTCAGGGCGGGCTCGAGCCCGTAATGCAAATGACAGTGCGCGACCGCAACCGTCTGGCCATCCAGGCTGACATCCTGGGCGCCTATGGGCTGGGCATTCGCAACATCCTGTGCCTCTCCGGCGACCATCAGTCCTTCGGCAACCATCCGCAGGCGCGCGCCGCCCAGGACATCGACTCCATGCAGCTCATCAAGATGGTGAGCGACATGCGGGAACTGGGGGTGTTCATCAACGGCGAGCAGATGGAGTGCCCGCCGCGGATGCTCGTGGGAGCGGCCGCCAATCCCTTCGCCGAGCCCTACGACTTTCGCCCGCACCGCTTGGCCAAGAAGGTGGCTGCCGGCGCCGACTTCATCCAGACGCAGCTTGTCTTCAACGTCGAGCGCTTCCGGGAATACATGGCTCGGGTGGTGGACCTGGGGCTGGCGGAAAAGGTGAGCATCATGGCCGGCGTCGGCCCCATCAAGTCCATCGGGGCAGCCAAGTACATGGCGGAGAACGTTCCCGGTCTCGAGGTGCCCGACGAAATCGTGAAGCGGATCTCCGGCGCCCCGCGTCCGAAGCGAGCCGCGGAAGGGATCGCCATCTGCGCCGAGATCATCCAGCAGGTGCGGGAGATCCCCGGCGTAGCCGGCGTACACATCATGGCCATCGAGTGGGAACAGGCGGTCAAGGACATCACCGCGAGCGCCGGCCTCCTGCCCCGGCCCGAGCCTGTGCTAGCTCCCGCCTAGAGCCGGGGCCGAACGTGGCGTCGCCGTTAGGGCTGCGCTAGAATTGGCTCTGCGGGCGCCGTCGGCCTGCGCTCGCTCCAGTCGAGCCGGATACTGGCCGGGGAGCCTTTCGCCCTCGTCGCAGTGGCGACGGCAGCGGCCGCTCCCGGAGCGCAGGCCGCGGACAGCACCATGCTGTGTCGCAATGACGCGGGCCGGCCCAGGGCCCGCGTTCCCTTTTTGGTGCAGCGTACCCATGCGGGAGGCACGATGATTGACCTTCGAAGCGATACCGTAACTCAGCCCACACCCGCCATGCGCAAGGCCATGGCCGAAGCGGTCCTTGGGGACGATGTCTTCGGCGAGGATCCCACCGTCAACCGCCTCCAGGAACTGGCCGCCGAGCGGCTGGGCAAGGAGGCCGGTCTTCTGGTGGTCAGTGGCACCATGGGGAACCTGGTCAGCTGCCTCACCCACTGCCAGCGGGGCGACGAGATGATCCTGGGCGACCAAGCGCACATTCATCTCTTCGAGGCCGGCGGTATCTCGGCTCTCGGAAGCATCCACCCACGCACCGTGCCCAACCTGCCGGACGGGTCCCTGAACCCGGATGACGTCGTCGGAGCCCTGCGCGACCCAGCCAATCTGCACTACCCTAAGTCGCGGCTGCTGGCGCTGGAGAACACCCACAACCGCTGCGACGGAGCCGCATTGCCGGTGGAGAAGATGGACGCGCTGGGATCACTGGCGCACGAGCATGGGCTGGCGGTGCATCTCGACGGGGCCCGCGTGTTCAACGCCGCCGTAGCGCTAGGCGTCCCGACAGCGCGTGTCGTCCGCGAGTGCGACTCGGTCCAGTTCTGCCTCTCCAAGGGCCTCTCCGCGCCCGTGGGGTCCGTCATCGTGGGCAGCAAGGCCTTCATCCAGGAGGCTCGACGGTGGCGCAAGACGGTCGGGGGCGGCATGCGACAGGCGGGTATCATCGCGGCCGCCGGCATCGTAGCCCTTAATGAGATGGTGGATCGCCTGGCCGAGGATCACGCCAACGCCAAGCGGCTGGCGGTGGGTCTAGCAGACTCGCCTTACGTGGACATAGACCCCGGTCGCTACCACACCGATATCATCTACTTCGCACTTAGCGAGCGCTCGCCGCACAGCGCCGGCGCCTTCCTGGCCCGCCTCAAGGAGCGCGGCGTGCTGGTTTCGCAACCAGGAGGCACCAAGTTCCGCGCCGTGACTCACCACGGCATCAGCGAGTCGGACATCGACACCGCCGTGACCGCCATCGCCGCGGCCGCCGCGTCGTAGCCGGAGAAGTTGCTTTGCCCGGACGCATAGACCTGCACATGCATACCACCTTCAGCGACGGGGAACTGATCCCCGGCGAGGCGCTGCAGCGCGCCGTGGCCCTGGAGTACGAGGCGCTCGCCCTGACCGATCACTGTGATGCCTCCAACATCGACATCATTGTGCCGGCGATGGTCCGCTTTGCCCGGGAGCAGGCGCATCTGTACCCCATCACCTTCCTTGTGGGGGTAGAGCTTACCCATGTGCCGCCCGCCCTGGTGGCGCCCCTGGCTCAGCGTGCCCGTCGCCTCGGGGCGCAGGTGGTGCTGGTGCATGGCGAAACGGTGGTGGAGCCGGTCCAGCCGGGCACGAACCTGGCCGCCGCCTCCTGCCCCGACGTCGACGTGCTGGCCCATCCCGGCCTCATCGACGACGAAACGGTCAGGGCAGCGACTGCCAACGGGGTCCACCTGGAGATCAGTGGCCGCAAGGGCCACTCCTTGGGCAACGGGCGGGTGGCCCAGCGCGCCCTGCGCTACGGGGCCACGCTGGTGGTCGACTCCGACGCTCACAGCCCATCCGACATGTTCGGACTGGCGCACGCGGCGGCGGTGGCCGCTGGCGCCGGGCTGGACGCCGACCAGGTGGAGGCCGCCACGGTGCGGAATCCGGCGGCCCTGGTGCGGCGTTGCCTAGAGCGGGATCGCCTGGCGGAGGGGCGATGACGGAGCTGCCTTTCCGCGTCGCCTACGATGCCCACACCGCCCGTGCGGAGATACTCCGCCGGGCTCCACTGGGCCATGCCTCGCTGCCTGCGCGGGCGCAGGAGAAGCTGGAGTCCGTCTTCGGCGCGCCCATCAGCGCTGAGGACGCCGTCGACCGTATCATCGCCGACGTCCGCGATACCGGTGACGAGGCGCTCCGGCGGTACTCCCGCCTGATTGATGGTGTCGAGCTGGGGGCACTGCAGGTGCCGCCGGCTGAGCTGCAGTCCGCACTCGGCGGGCTACCGGTGGCTCTGCGCCAGGCGCTGGAGACGGCCGCCGCTCGCGTGCGTGCCTTCCACGAGCGACAGCCACGGCAGTCTTGGCTGCACTGGGAAGGCGATGGCGCCCTGGGTCAGATGGTGCTGCCCCTCGAGCGTGTCGGGGTATACGTGCCCGGGGGCACCGCCCCTCTGGCCTCATCCCTCATCATGGCTGCCGTCCCCGCCCAGGTCGCCGGCGTCGACGAGATAGTTGTCTGCACGCCTCCTCAGCGCGGCACTGGACTCCCGCACCCGGTGGTGATGGCGACGGCGGCCCTGCTCGGCCTGGAGCGCGTGTACTGCCTCGGGGGCGCCCAGGCCATCGCCGCCCTGGCCCTGGGAACCGAGACTGTGCCCAAGGTGGACAAGGTGGTCGGTCCGGGGAACGTCTTCGTGGTTCTGGCCAAGAAGGCCCTCTACGGCGCCGTGGGCATAGAGAGCCTGCCCGGCCCCACCGAGACACTCATCATTGCCGACTCCGGTGCCGACGCAGCTACGGTAGCCGCCGACATGCTGGCGCAGGCCGAGCACCTCATGGCGAGCGCTATCGTTATCACGACCGCGCCCGAGATGGTGCCCGGCCTCGCCGCCGAGGTGGATCGGCGGCTGCAGGAGGCCGGCGCCGAAGCGGTACGCGAATCCCTTCGGCTGCGCGGCGGTGTGGTGGTCTGCCGCAACTTGGCCGAGGCCATGTCGTTGGCCAACGAGTATGCCCCCGA
>JAAYAV010000071.1 GCA_012719195.1 Anaerolineae bacterium
ACCGGCAGGCTGGACCCCTGCACGTTCTCGAACAGCAGCGCCACGTTAGCCGACGGTCCCGCCTTGGAGACACGATCGGTGATCTCCGCAATCTCTAGCTCGGCGGAGACCGGAACCGTGATTCGCCTCAGTTGACCGTTTTCATCCAGACGCCGCACGAACTCGTGCAGGTCGCGATATGCCATGGCTCTACCTCGTTGGGCTTACCCAGCCAGCCCGATTCTAGCATCTTCCGCCCTGTCGGCCACTCGAGGACGCAGGCGTGGTCACAGCCGTGGCCGGGACGCGATGCGCACACTGCAGGCGGCCAGAGTTGCCGCCGCCATGGTCGCTGCGTATAATGCCGACGTATTCCTCGGTAGCTCAATGGTAGAGCGACCGGCTGTTAACCGGTTGGTTGTTGGTTCGAGTCCAGCCCGAGGAGCCTTCACACTCCCTCGTCCCTCCGACGACGGGAGTGTTCTGTTTCCCCTTTCGCGACTCGGTCGGCACCGCTATCATCACGGGCAGTCAAGCCCTTATGGGAGTCGGCACCATGTCCACCAACCCCGGCGGTGCACCGACGATTCGCCGTCTGCATCTGCACTTCCCCGGTCACGAACCAGTGCAAGCGCCGGCACGCCCTCGAGGCTACTTCGGCGCCATAGACGTGGCCGGCACCGTCGAGAGCGTCCGCCTGTCCGTCGAGGTGGACCCGCCGGCGGCATCAGTGTGCGTCAACGACCTAGCGGCGGAGCCGGTCGAGCTTACCTCGCCCGTCCGCCTGAGCCTGGGCCGCAACGTCTTCCGCATCGCTGTGACCGATCGCGCCTCAGGCGCAGAGTCCACCTATGAGCTCCGCATCTACCGTCGGCTGCCGCAGGAGGGCTGGCAGCGCCTCGCCGCTTCGAGTCCGTGGGCAGCGCGCGACTCCGCCGGCGAGCTGGTGCACCGCGGCCGCATGTGGCTGATCGGTGGCTTCACGCCTCCTCCGGCCGCCGATGTCTGGAGCTCGGCCGACGGCGTCGCCTGGACGCGCCACGCCGACATACCAACCGGAGCCGGCGTGGATATCCCCGTTGCCTTTGTTCTGAACGAACGCATGTGGGTCACGGACATGGTGGGCGCGCTCTACTCGTCAGCCGACGGCGAGCATTGGGCCGAGGAGCCGCGACCGCCGTTGCATCGCCGCCGTCATGCCGGCGGCGTCGTACTTAACGGCCGAGTGTATGTCATGGGTGGTACTGGCGGTGGGCAGCTACTCAACGACGTCTGGTCCTCCGCTGACGGTCGTCGCTGGACCCAAGAGACCGCCGCGGCCCCCTGGTGCGGCCGGATGATCCACCACTCACCGCTGGCCCTCGACGGCAGAATGTGGCTGCTGGGCGGCGGCGCCCTGGGATCAGACTACCATCCCTTCGTGGCCTGGAACGATGTCTGGAGTTCGGCCGACGGACGCCACTGGGAGCAGGTCCTCGAGCATGCCCCCTGGCAACCGCGCATCTGGGGGTCGGCGGCCGTCTATCGGGACCGGCTCTGGCTCCTGGGCGGCTTTCGCTCCGAGCCCACCTGGGAGAACCTCGGCGACGCTTGGTACTCGGCCGACGGGCGCGACTGGCACCAGTTTGCGGTCCAGCCGACTGTCCACCACAGCGGCGCCGCCAATGCCGCCCATTCTAGCGATGACCACGTCTGGGCTCCGCGACACGAGCACTCCGTCTACGCCCTCGGCGGGAGTCTCTACGTGGTGGGCGGAATGGTCTGGCCGCTGGTCAGCGACATCTGGTGCCTAACGCTTCCTGGGCTCGCCTTCGTCACGCAGCCGCCCCTGGAGACCTACTGCGGCGCTGACTACGAGTACCCCGCTCGGGCGGACTTCCACCGCAGCCGCGCTCCTCAGGCGTACACCCTGCAGGAAGGCCCCTCGTGGCTCAATCTGGACCCGCATGCGGGGCGGCTATGGGGACGGCCCGATGCGCCCGGGGAAGACACCGTGTCGCTGCGGGTGAGCGAGCCCGGCGGTGAGGCCGCCGTTCAGAAGTTCACCGTGCATGTGTTACCCTTCCGCTAGAGCGAACCGGGAGACGTCCATGACCCCTCTCTTCAAGAAGCTCAACCTCAAAGATCAGCGATGCATCTGGGTGCTCAATGCCCCCGCCTCGTTCGAGCCGGAGCTTGCCGCGCTCGAGGGCGTCGAGATACAGCGAAGCCTGGACGAGGCCGGTGAGGTCGGCTTCGCCCTCGCCTTTGTGGCCAATGCGGCGGTGCTGGCGGAGGTTGCTCCCGCCCTGATCGACAGAGCGCCGGGCGACGCGATCCTGTGGTTCGCCTACCCGAAGCTGTCGTCCAAGCGCTACCAGAGCGACCTCACCCGGGACGAGGGCTGGGCGTTTCTCGGGGAGGCCGGACTCCGTCCCGTACGACAAGTGGCCATCGACGAAGACTGGTCAGCAGTGCGCTTCCGACGCAAGGAATACGGTACGCCTTCCCAACGCCGCGTCTGACCCCATCCACTCGCCTGATCGGAGCACAGCATCTTGCCACAGGCCCCCATCGCCAGCCCCCGGCCGGTCTACGAGCCGGTCTACCGCGACCCAAACCTGCGCATTCTCTTCTGCGTTACCCTCACTGCCGTGATGGGCGTGTCCAGCATCACGCCCGTGTTCCCGACAATGCAGAAGGCCCTGGGGGTCACGCCGCAGGCTACCGGCCTCCTTGTTACCGTCTTCACGCTCCCCGGCGTCGTCGCCACCCCGCTGCTGGGCATCCTATCCGACCGCGTGGGCCGCAAGCGCATCCTGGTTCCGTCTTTGCTGCTGTTCGCCGTCGCCGGGTCGCTTCTGCCGCTCGCGCCTAGTTTCAGTGGCATGCTCGTGTTCCGCTTCTTGCAGGGCTTGGGAGCGGCCGCTCTCGGCTCCCTCAACGTCACCCTCATCGGCGACCTCTTTGAAGGTCGGCGAACCACCGCCGCCATGGGGTACAACGCGGGCGTTCTCAGCCTGGGCACTACGCTGTACCCTTCGCTGGGCGGTGCGCTCGCTGCCCTGGGCTGGCGATTCCCCTTCGTCCTGCCCCTGCTGGCAATACCGGTAGCGTTGCTAGTCTGGTTCCGGCTGGACAGCCCGCCACTACCTCCGCGGCAGGATATACGCTCCTACCTCGTCGCCACGGCGGCCAGCATACGCAACCGGCACATCCTGGGCCTTTTTGTGGCCAGCTTGGCCTCTTTCGTGCTGCTCTACGGAGCCTACAACACCTATCTTCCGTTCCTGCTGGCCGAGTCGTTCGACAGCAACTCAACGGCGATCGGCCTGGTTATGTCGAGTATGTCCCTCGCCACCGCTCTGGTCGCCTCGCAGCTCTCGCGGCTGTCGCGGCGGTTCCGAGAGCAGCAGCTGATCATAGCGGCCTTCCTGCTGCACGCCCTCGCGTTGGCCATCGTTCCCTGGGTGCGGAGCCTGTGGTTGTTCCTCATTCCCACCACCATCTACGGTCTGGGGCAGGGGATGAACACGCCCAGCATCCAGGCCCTCTTGGCGCGCATGGCCCCACCCCAGCAGCGGGGAGCCTTCATGTCCCTGAACGGGATGGTGTTCCGCCTGGGGCAGACCCTTGGACCCCTGGTGATGGCCCTCGCCTACACTTCCGGTGGGTACCTCGCCGTCTATCGCTGGGGTGCCGTGCTGGGCCTCCTCGCCGCCGCGGTGGTAGCGGCCACGCTGGGCGGCGGGCGTCGAGCTATCGGTTAGGCTCACCACGCTCTTGCTCGGCCCGGCGGCCAGTGGTAGCGTGCCCACGTGCCCACGTCTGTCAGGGAGAGTGCTCATGAACGGCAGAGAACGTGTCTGGGCCGCCATCCGCTTCGGTACCCCGGACCGGATACCACTCATCTACGGCGTACTGCCGGGTGCGGTGGACAACTACGGTGCCGAGCTAGCCCACATCATGCAGGCGTACCCGAGCGACTTCGCCGGCCAGGACAGCGACCTCAAGTGCACGGAGGAGCTGAGCCACTACCGCGCCGGCACCGATGTCGATGCCTGGGGATCGATCTGGGAGAACAAGGGTCTGGGCACCGAGGGACAGGTGGCCGGGCATCCTCTGTGCCAGTGGGGCGCTCTGCCGCACTACCGCCCCCCCGATCCCCGCGCGGAGGACTGGCCGGGCCTGGATGAGCTGATCGAGCGGGGACGGGCTGAGGGCAAGTTCGTGATGCCCGGCGCCGGCCGCCTGTTTGAGCGGATGCACTTCCTGCGCGGCTATGATCGCCTGCTCTATGACATCGCCGACGGCCGGCACGAGGTTGAGCAACTTCGCGATCTGATCCTCGAGCACGACCTCACCGTGGCCGAGCTCATGCTTGAGCGGGACGTCGACGGCATCTCCTACATGGACGACTGGGGCACTCAGAACGCGCTGATGATCCGGCCGGACGTCTGGCGAGAGCTGTTCAAGCCCGCCTACCGCCGTCTCGTCCAGGCCGCCCACGAGGCCGGCAAGGCCTTCTATTTCCACAGCGACGGCTGCATCCGCGAGATCGTCCCCGACCTGATCGAGATCGGGGTGGACGTCCTCAATCCGCAGTTCTCCTGCCACGACCTGGCGGAGTTGGCGTCTCTTTGCCGCGGCCGGGTGTGCGTCGCCACTGACCTGGACCGGCAGCACGTCATCCCCTCCGGAACCCCGGAAGAGGTGCGCGCCTACACCCAGTCCGTTATCGAGGCCTTCGCCCACCCCGGCGGCGGGCTGATCGGGCGCGTCGAGGCCGGTCCAGACACCCCGGCCGCCAACATCGAGGCGGCCTACGCCACCTTCGCCGCCTACCGCTATGCCGACTCTGGGCCGCAGAGCGAGGCCAACTGAGGCATGCCGTACCCGCAGGTGCTTCGGACCAACGTGTTGGTGCTGGGTGGCGGGGGCGCGGCGCTGCGTGCCGCCATTGCCGCCGCCGAGGCTTCCCCCGACATCACCGTGATGCTGGCGACCAAGGGGGAGCTGGGGCGGTCCGGCGTCACCGCCAACGCCTGCTCCGACCGCATGGCCTTCCACGCCACTCTCCCGTCCACGGCGCCCCACGACCCGGACGCCTGGCGCCGGCATGCGGACGATGTCTACCGCATCGGCGGCTACGTCTCCGACTACGACCTGGCCCTGACTCAGGCCGAGGGAGCCGCGGCCGCCTTCGCGTACCTCGAGAGGCTGGGCGTGCCCTGGGCCCGCCGCCCCGACGGCACCCCCGACCAGTTCGTCACCGACGGATCCGAGGTGGC
>JAAYAV010000463.1 GCA_012719195.1 Anaerolineae bacterium
GACCAGATCTTCATCTGCACCGTCTGCGGTCACACCGTATGGAGCGAGGCCCCCGACATCTGCCCGGTGTGCGGCGCGAAGAAGGACAAGTACACCGAGATCGAGTAGTCTGTTGCACCGAGCATTCTCGGAGGGCAGGGGCAATGTCCTCTGCCCTCTTCGCTTTCTGCTGGACGGCTCCGCTACGACTGGTTGTCCCGCGGCTTGGGTAGGCGGGGCAGCAGCCAGGACAGGAAGGCGTCGGCGGAGCGAGTCTGCATGAGCACGCGGCCGGGGCCGCTGAGGTCCACCACCAGGCCCTCGCCGCTGAGGAGGGTCGAGCGCAGGCCGCCTATCCTCCGCACCCGAAAGCCCATGTCGGCGCTGAAGGCAACCAAGTGGCCGGTGTCCACGGTGTAGCTCTGCCCGGCAGCCAACTCCATCTCGTGGATAGCGCCGTAGCTGCCCAGGATCAGCTGACCGGCGCCACTCGCCCGCAGCATCACCAAGCCTTCGGAGGCGAAGAAGGTCTTCGCTCCGCCCCAAGAGGCGTTCACCTCGACGCCCGCCGTGCTGGCAACGAAGGCGCCCGACTGGACCATGAGCGTCTCGCCCGCCAGGTCAAGCACGGCCATGTCACCGGGGAGGGCCGGTGCCAGGGTGATCTCGCCGCCCTCAGCCGGAGCGCGGTAGAAGTTGACGAAGAACGACTCCCCGCCCAGCACCGAGCGGGCCAGGGACTTGAGCAGGCCGCCCTGCATCTTCGTCTCCACGGCCACGCCGCTGGACATGCTCACCATGGAACCGGCCTCGACCCGCATCTCCTCGCTGGCGTCCAGCCGCACGCGTGCTAGGGAGTAGCTGGGCCGGTACAGAATCTCCGCTTGCATCTCTTCCTCCGGTACCGGAGAGTATGGATGACTGAACCAGTATCGGTTGGCGGCAATGTCGGTGCAAGGCAGCCCATCTGGCCGCCTTCTTGCGACAAGATCTGCGCTAAGGATGCCGCACCTGGAGGGACCGATGACGCCCGAGGAACAGACTTCACGCCGGGGCGAGCTGTACGACCTACTTGGCCTGCTACCACCCCGTGACTACCCCGTCTTCGTCGACACGATTCGGGTCGAGCAACGGGATGGCTATCGCCTGGAGACGCTGCGGCTCGACCTGAACGGCATGGAGCCGGTGCCCGCCTACTTCGCCCGCCCGCTAAAGGCAGAAGGGCCCCTGCCGGCGGTTCTCTTCAACCACTCCCACGGCGGCGACTACGCCGGCGGTAAAGAGGAGATGGTGCAGGGCAAGGCCTACCTGCAAGACCCTCCCTACGCGAAGGCGTTGACCGACGCCGGCTACGCCGCCCTCTGCATCGATCACTGGAACTTCGGCGAGCGCCGTGGCCGCACCGAGTCGGAGTTGTTCAAGGGACTGCTCTGGCAGGGGCAGGTCCTCTGGGGCCTCATGGTCTACGACAGCCTCAAGGCGGTGGACTACCTGACCACTCGCCCAGACGTCGATGCCAGCCGCATCGCCACCCTGGGCCTCTCCATGGGAAGCACTATGGCCTGGTGGCTGGCAGCCCTCGACGATCGCGTCAAGGTCTGCGTGGACATCTGTTGCCTCACCGACTTTCACACCCTCATCCAGACCCGTGGGCTGGACGGTCACGGCATCTACTACTACGTCCCCGGACTCCTGCGGCACTTTGACACCGCCGCCATCAACGAGCTGATTGTGCCGCGGGCGCACCTGGCGCTGGCCGGACTGTACGACCCTCTCACCCCGCCTGAGGGGTTGGATCGGGTGGACGAGCGTCTTCGCCGCGCCTACTGCCGGGCGGGCGTGCCCGACCGCTGGAGGATCAGCCGCTATCATACCGGGCACTTCGAGACGGCCCACGGTCGTCGGGAGATCATGGCCTTCCTGGAGCACTGGCTCTAGGCGATAGGCATGCGGACCTCTTTGGTGTGGGGAGGCCGCGCGTCGCGAGTTCGGTGCTTCGGGTGACCAGACCGGCTCCTCGGCCATCGAGGCTGGTGCCGCGGGCCCGATGGCGTGCGCTCTCGGTGTCATTCGCTGCGACGCGAGAGACTGTCGCCAGCCGACGACGCGGCGAGCCTACCGGCCCAACGGTAGACGTCCACCGGCCCAGCGGCTAGAATCTCGGCGGCGTACCGAAGGAAAGACGTACCGCCGCCGGTAGGAGCGGTTCATGAACGAGTCGGTCATCAGCCTGGACCACCTGACCAAGTACTACGGCAAGAGCCGGGGCGTCCGCGACCTCAACCTTACCGTGCGCCGCGGTGAGGTCTTCGGCTACCTGGGGCCCAACGGCGCCGGTAAGACTACCACCATTCGCGTGCTCCTGGACGCCATCCGCCCCACCGAGGGCAGCGCCCAGGTGCTGGGGCTGGACTCCCGCCGGCAGAGTGTGGCGATCAAGCGGCGGCTGGGCTACCTTCCCGGCGAACTGTCGCTCTATGACAACCTGACGGGCAGCGAGTACCTGCGCTACTTCGCCAACCTGCGGGGCGGGGTGGACTGGAGCTTCGCCCGGGGACTGGCGGCTCGGCTCGACCTGCGTCTATCGCAGCGCATCGGTTCGCTGTCTCAGGGCAACAAGCGCAAGGCCGGCCTGGTGCAGGCGCTGATGCACCGTCCGGAGCTGCTGGTGCTGGACGAACCCACCAACGGGCTCGACCCGCTGGTGCAGCAGGAGCTGTATCGGATGCTGCTGGAGTTCCGGCAGGACGGTGGCACCGTGTTCCTGTCCTCTCACAACCTGCCCGAGGTGGAGCGCATCTGCGACCGGGTGGCGGTGATCCGCGAGGGCAACCTGGTGGCGGTAGAGGAGATCGAGACGCTGAAACGGCGTGCCTACCGGGAGTTGGAGATCCACTTCGCCGGGCGGGTCCCGGCACAGGCCTTTGCCGGCGTGGAGGGGATCCGTCGGGTGCGGGTGGACGACGGGGTGCTGCACTGCTCCGTGGTGGGCAGCCTGGACGCGCTGATCAAGGTGGCGGCGCAGTACGAGGTGATCAACATCGTCAGCCACGAGCCCAGCCTGGAGCGGATCTTCCTGGCCTACTACGGGGGAGGCATAGAGGATGCTGCGTAGCGTCTTCCTCAAGAGCCTGCGCGACCAGACCAGAAGCCTGCTCTGGTGGCTGTTCGGAGTGGTGGCCTACATCGTCTTCGTGATGCTCTTCTACCCGACCCTCCGGCAGAACTCGGAGCTGCTGAACGATTACCTGCAGGCCTTCCCCGAGGCCTTTCGCCTGGCCTTCATCGGTGAGGTCGAGGACATCACCTCCCCCAATGGGTTCCTGGCCTCCTACGTCTTCTCTCTCATCATGCCCATCATTCTGCTGGTGTATGCCATCATAGCCGGGGGCGACGCCATCGCCGGTGAGGAGGAGCGGGGCACGCTGGATTTGCTCCTGGCCAACCCGGTGAGCCGCTCCCGGGTGTACCTGGAGAAGGCGGCGAACGTCGCGGCGGGCGTGCTGCTCATTTCCCTCGCCACCTGGGCGTCGGTGGTACTCGGGGCCCTACCGGTGGACATGAGCGTGAGTGCTCTCCGCGTGGCGGAAGTCTGTGTCAGCCTGGCCCTCTTCGGCCTCGCCCTCGGAGCGCTGGCACTGGCGGTGGGGGCGGCAACGGGCAAGAAGGGCACGGCGGGTGGGGTGGCGGCGGCGGTGGCGCTGTTCTCCTACCTGATGTACTCCTTCGCACCCAGTGTCGCGGCCCTGCGCCCCTACCGCGCCGTCTCCCTCCTGTACCTCTACAACGGCGCCGACCCGCTCAGCAACGGCCTGAACCTGGTGCACTTGACCATGCTGGTCGCGTTCACGGTGGCGTGCGTGGCGGTCGGGCTGTACTTCTTCCGCCGGCGCGATCTGGCGGTCTAGCGACACCTCCGGAGGACTGGACTCGCCCATGGACCATCCCGCCGAGCCGCCGATCCCGCACAAGAGCATCCTGATGGTGTGTCGGACGCTGAACCACGCGGCGCTCCGGCCGCTGCCCGAGGGCCTGACCATGCGCCTTTGCCGTCCGGACGAGTTGGACGTGTGGAAGGAGCTGCAGGCGGCCCCACGGGACGGGTCGTCGCGCGAGGCGCTGGATCGCTACTACGATAAGTGGTTCGCGCCTTACGGCGACTTGTTCTTCCACAGTTGCACCTTCGTCTGCGATCAGAGCGGCACCCCCATCGGCACCGGCTTCATCTGGAAGCCGGAAGGACAGCCCACGCTGCTGCACTGGATCAAGGTGTTGCAGGCGCATGAGGGGCGAGGCATCGGTCGAGCGCTCGTCTCCCAGCTGATGCGGGACCTGCCCCAGTCCGACTATCCCGTCTACCTCCACACCCAGCCGGCCAGCTACCGCGCCGTCAAGCTCTACTCCGACCTTGGGTTCGACTTGGTGGCGCCGCCGGGCAGCATAGACGGGCGCCCAAACGAACTGGCGGAAGCCCTGCCCTACCTGGAGCGGCACCTACGGCCGGAGGACTTCCGGCGGCTGCGCATCGTGCCGCTGAAGGAGGGGTGAGGCGATGATACGAAGGTTAGGCGGCGGCCTCGAGCCGGCAGCGAGGAAGCTGACGTGAGCGAAGCAGTCCCCGACCTCAACCTGTTCATGATGTGCCGGCGCCTCAATCGGGACGCTCTGAGCGACCTGCCGCCCGGCTTTCACCTCCGCCTCTGTCGGCCGGACGAGCTAGACCTCTGGAAGGACATGCAGCTTCTCAACACCGGCGGTACCCCGCGCTCGTACATTGACGGCTACTTCACCAAGTGGTACGCGCCCAAGGGCGACCTGTTCTTCCAGCGCTGTACCTTCGCGTGCAACGCCGAGGACGAGCCGGTGGGCAGTGCCTTCCTCTGGAAGCAGTATGACTTGTACACGACGGTGCACTGGGTCAAAGTCCTGCCCGATTACGAGGGCCGCGGTCTGGGTCGGGCCCTGCTTTCTCACTTGCTGCGAGACCTGCCCAGCGCCGACTACCCCGTCTACCTGCACACCCATCCGAGCTGTAACCGCGCCGTCAAGTTGTACTCCGACTTCGGCTTTGCCCTGCTCTCCGAGCCCGCCCTGATAGACGGGCGGTCCAACGATGTAGCGGAGGCACTGCCGTTCTTGCAGAGGCTCATGCCGGAGGCGGACTTTCGCCGCTTGCGGTTGGTGAGGCCCGACGAGGAGTAGCCTGGTAGCGGGCGGACCGTCGCCGCTCGATTCTTTGCGTGGAGGGAGACGGCCTCGCCGGTTCCCATGAGACCATTTCCCTCGATACTTGCGCGCTTTCCCGGAAGTCTGGGCCTAAGTCGCCACCCGCACGGTCTCCCTCCGCTGAGCCCGGACCAGACGCACAACATCCGCCTGCTCTACCTGGAGATGGCGCTCCAGGGCATCGTCGCGGCGGGCGCGACCGCCTACCTCTCCGTGTTTGCCGTCCGCCTGGGCGCGTCCGCCTTCTTGGTGGGCCTGCTCAACAGCCTTCCCGCCCTTCTGCTGGTGCTGTCGGCGGTGCCGGCGGGCCGCTACGTCGCCGGGCAGACCAACCTGAAGCGGGTGGTGGTACGCTCGTGCGTTGCCTTCCGCGCCTCGTACCTGGTCATCGCCCTGGTGCCGTGGCTGTTCCCCACCTGGGCCGGGGCGGCCATCGTGCTGATCTGGTCGCTGGCCGC
>JAAYAV010000072.1 GCA_012719195.1 Anaerolineae bacterium
AACCGCGCCAGCGGCTCGGCAGGCTCAACCCGGGCGGCTCGCTGGACACCACCCTCGTGGACCCCGGCATCAACGCCCAAGTTCTGGCCATCGCCGTGCAGCCCGACGGCAAGATTCTGTTGGGTGGTAGCTTCACCAACGTGGCCGGAAAGATCCGAAACCACATTGCCCGCCTCAACCCCGACGGCACCCTCGACGAAGCCTTCAGTCCTAGCGCCGCTGGGCCAGTCCAGGCGCTGGTGCTGCAGCCCGACGGGAAGATCCTTCTGGGTGGCCGCTACACCAGCGGCGGGCTACCATACCTCGTCCGCCTCAACCCGGACGGCTCCATGGATACAGACATCGACGTAAGCGCCGATGGACCGGTCCTGGCTTTGGCCCTGCAGCCCGACGGGAAGATCCTGGTGGGCTTTCAGGTCGAGAACGACGCCTCAGAGAGCGTGCTCATCGCCCGGCTCAACGCGGACGGTTCCAGCGACGCCGGCTTCCAGCCGGTACTCAAGCAGGGGGCTCATTACGTCTGGAGCCTGGTGCTGCAGCCCGACGGCAAGATACTGGCGGGGGGCTACTACTTCGAATCCGGGATACAGCGCGGCTACATCGCCCGCCTCAACCCCGATGGTTCGCCGGACGATACGTTCAACTCCGGGGCCGACGGCGGGGTTCTGAAGTTGGCGCTGCAGCCCGACGGCAAGATCGTGGTCGCCGGTTGGTTTGCGGCGCTCGCCGGGGGGGAGCGCAGCCGCATCGGCCGCCTCAACCCCGACGGCTCCCTCGATAACGCATTCGACCCCGGGGCCAACGGTGCAATCGCGGCCGTCGCCCTTCAGTCCGACGGCAATATCCTAGTCGGCGGCGGCTTCACCACGCTGGGTGGGCAGCCGCGCCAGAACATCGGCCGGCTCAACCCGGACGGCTCGCCCGACACGACGCTTCACGCCATCGCGGACGGTAGCGTCCAAGCCATCGCGTTGCAGCCCGACGGCAAGATCCTGGTGGGCGGCTACTTCTTCCATCTGGGCGGCCAGGCGCGGCCGAACTTCGGTAGGTTCCTTCCGGACGGAACCCTGGACACCGGCTTCAACGCCCAGGCCAACGCCATGGTCTACGCCATTGCTCTGCAGCCCGACGGCAAGATCATAGTGGGCGGGACCTTCAGCGCCCTCGGAGGGGAGGCGCGCAACCGCATCGGGCGGCTGAACCCCGACGGCACCCTGGACACGACGTTCAACTCCGGCGCCAATGGCGCGGTCTACGGCCTGGCAGTGCAGCCGGACGGCAAGATCCTGGTGGCGGGAGCCTTCCGCACCCTGGGCACCGAGACGCGCGAGTACATCGGCCGGCTCAACCCCGACGGAACAGTGGACACCACCTTCAACGCCCAGGCCGACGGGACCGTCCACGCCATCGCTCTGCAGCCCGACGGCAAGATCATCGTGGGCGGCAGGTTCAGCACCCTCGGGGGGGAGGAGTTCGCCAATCTCGGCTTCGGCCGGCTCAATCCCGACGGCTCGGTCGACCCCAGCCTCGGTGCGGTGTTCGCCAGCTACAGTGACACCGCCTACGCCATCACTCTGCAGCCGGACGGCAAGATCATCGTGGGGGGCAGTTCGACTCCCTGGCCCGAGAGCAGAACCACCATAACATCGGCAGGCTCAATCCCGACGGCACCCTGGACCCGACGTTCACCTCGTATGCCTCTGACTCTGTCCGCTCGCTGGTGCTGCAACCCGACGGCAAGATCGTCGTCGGTGGCGAGTTCGATCGTCTCGGAAGCGACATCCCCTCACAAGAGGAGCGCAAGTACATCGGACGGTTTGAGACCGATGGCTCGCTGGACGCGAGCTTCAACCCCGGGGCTACTGGGTACGTCATGGCATTGGCCTCTCAGCCCGACGGCAAGATCGTCGCCGGCGGGTTCTTCCTCGAGCTCGGCGGGCAGCCGCGTAGCCGAATCGGCCGGCTCTCGGCAGACACCGCGGCCCTGCAGCACCTGGCCGTCTCGCCCGATGCCTCCTCGATCACCTGGCGGCGCAGCGGCTCCGGCCCGGAGCTGTGGCGAACCACCTTCGAGCTATCCACCGATGGCCTCACCTACACACCCCTCGGGGCGGGCACACGCGTCTCCGGCGGCTGGAGCCTGGACGGCCTGTCGCTTCCCGTGGGCGAGAGCTTCTTCGTGCGGGCGCGTGGCTTCCATGCCGGTGGTTACGCGAACGGTTCCGGCTCTATCCTGGAATCGGTGCGTAACTCCTACGTCCAGCCCCAGGCCCCCGCGATCACCAGCGCCGCTGCCGCCACGTTCACCGTCGGAAGCGCGGGCTCCTTCACGGTGACGGCGACGGGCCTTCCCGCGCCCACCATCATCAGCACGGGATCCCTTCCTGCGGGCGTCACCTTCACCGACAACGGCGACGGCACCGCCACGCTCTCAGGCAC
>JAAYAV010000464.1 GCA_012719195.1 Anaerolineae bacterium
AGCCGGGTGCGGAAGGCGTAGCTGGCGGGCGAGGAGAGCCGCATCCCGCGACGCCGGCCGCGGCCAGGCACAACAAGAGCCGGCGCCGCTGCGAGAACGATCCCACTCGTGAGTATCTCACTCTCGCAGAGACGCCGGCGCGAACCAGCGATTCTGTCTCAGACTACAGGACGCGGTACTCACCGTCAATGACCTCAGCACCGTCCCCGGGCCCCCCAGGGGACTTGCCGGTCACGCGGGCCCAGTGTTCAGCCACTACCGACCGCGGAGCCCAGGACTCGAAGAGCTTCAGGGCCAGCACGACGATCAGCACGTCGTCGACCTGACCCAGAACCGGAATGAGGTCGTAGAGGAAGTCCATGGGCCAGAGGAAATAGGCGAGGGCAAGCCCGGGCACAGCCAGCTTGAGCAGGAGGGGCACCCGACGATCGCGCAGCAGGCGCCACCACAGCCGCAGGTGCTGCAGCAACTCGCGCAGTACGACCGGACTAGCGGAGGTCGTTTTCAGAGTCACACCCTCGAGGCCGAACCATAACAGCATATTAGCGCACGTCGGCGTGGGCTGCAAGCGCCAAAGCGGTGTTTCGGCCCGACGCCTCCGGCCCCCGATGCCGTTGACAGCCCCGCCGGCGGCGTGCTACGTTCTCTCGAGATGCGAATGGTGTGCCGGAACTCCTGCCGACAGGGGCGGCAAAGGAGGCACGCCTGGTGGTCCCAATGGAGGATGCCTTGGCAGTCATGTGGCTTATTCGCCTGCTTGGCATGCTAGGCTTTGGTGTGCTGGGCTGGCACCTGGGAATCCTGCTGGCCGGCAGCTTCGATGCCGCTCCCCGAGACGTCGCGGCCCTTTCCCTACTCCTATCCGGCTTCGGCCTGATCGTCAGCCCCTGGCTCACCATTCACCCCTATCGCTACCTGCGCGACAACCTTCGCTCCATGCCCGCCGAGGACCTCGCCGCCGCCACGGTAGGCCTGGTGACCGGTCTGGTGGTGGCGGCTCTCTTGTCCATACCCATGTCACTGCTTCCCTCACCCCTGCGGGAGGGCGCCGCCCTAGTCTTCACCATCGCCCTCTGCTACAGCGGTGTCGCCATCATGCTGATGCGCCGCCGGGAACTGGGCTGCATCCTCGGCATCGCCCGGCATCGGGGCGGCCTCGAGAGCGGCGAACCCGCCGCCGGCGCCGAGTCCCGCGAACAGTGTGTCCTGCTCGACACCAGCGCCATCATCGACGGCCGCATCGCCGACATCACCCGCACCGGCTTCATCCTCGGCCACATCGTCGTACCCCGCTTCGTCCTCAACGAACTGCAGCACATCGCCGACTCGTCCGAACCCCTGCGGCGGAATCGTGGTCGCCGCGGGCTGGACATGCTCAGCCGGCTGCAGAAGGAATCGGTTACGCCGGTGCGCATCGTCGACTACGAGGCCAACGGGCAAGAGAACGTGGACGAGCAGTTGGTGAGCCTGGCGAAAGCGAACCGCTGGCCGGTGATCACCAACGACATCAATCTGAACCGGGTGGCCCAGCTTCAGGGGGTAACCGTTCTCAACATCAACGAACTGGCTAACGCCGTCAAGACGGTCCTCATCCCTGGCGAGACGGTGCGGGTGCGCGTCATCCAGGAGGGCAAGGAAGCCGGCCAAGGCGTCGGCTACCTAGACGACGGGACCATGGTGGTCATCGAGAACGGCCGCCGTCACCTCGACCACGAGCTGGACACCGTTGTCACTAAGGTGCTGCAGACGGCCGCCGGCCGAATGATCTTCGCCCAGATACCCTGACCGCAGCCCCGGGCCCGGAGCCGGCGCCGTACCGCCCCACCGCCGCGCGCCTTTTCGCCTCGTTGTGAACACGTCCCTCTCTGTGATATTCTGTAGTGCTACTAACGGCACCTAACCGCCGCTTCGGCGGGCGCAAAGAGGGGACAACCATGGCACTGCACGTCTTCAACAGCCTGGGGCGCAAGCGGGAGGAGTTCCAGCCTCTACACGAGGGTTTCGTGGGTATGTACGTCTGCGGACCGACCGTGTATGACCACGCCCACATCGGCCACGCCAAGTCCTATGTCTCCTTCGACGTCATCGTCCGCTACCTGCGCTATCTTGGCTACCAGGTGCGTTACGTTCAGAACATCACCGATGTCGGCCACCTCACCGACGACGCCGACGAGGGCGAGGACAAGATCGTGCGCCGGGCCAGCACCCAGCGCCTCGAGCCCATGGAGTTGGTGGAGACCTACACCCGCAGCTACTTCGAGGACATGGACGCCCTCGGCAATGTCCGGCCGGATATCTCGCCCCGCGCCAGTGGCCACATACCGGAGCAGATCGAACTCATCAAGGAGTTGATCGACAAGGGGTTCGCCTACGAGGTCAACGGGTCGGTGTACTTCTCCGTGGAGAAGTTCCCCGAGTACGGCATGCTCTCCGGCCGCCGCATCGAGGAACTGGTCGAGGGTGCTCGTGTCGAGGTCAACCCGGAGAAGCGCAACCCGGCCGACTTCGCCCTCTGGAAGCGCGCCGAACCTGCCCACATCCTACGCTGGAACAGCCCCTGGGGCTGGGGATTCCCGGGCTGGCACCTGGAGTGCTCGGCCATGGGCAGCAAGTACCTGGGCCAGCCGTTCGACATCCACGGCGGCGGCCTCGAGAATCAGTTCCCGCACCACGAGTCCGAGATCGCCCAGAGCCAGGCAGCCCACGGAGAGCCTCTTGCCCGCTACTGGCTGCACAACAACATGGTCACCGTGGGCGGGCAGAAGATGGGCAAATCCCTCGGGAACGCCATCTTCCTCAAGGACCTCTTCCGCCGCTATGACCCGCTGGTGGTGCGCTACTTCATTCTCAATAGCCACTACCGCTCGCCGCTGGACTTCACCGACGAGGCCCTCTCCGCCGCCGAGCGCGGGCTTGCTCGGCTCCACAACAGCGTGCGCGCCCTGCGTCGCGCCCTAGGGAGAGGCAGCGATGGTCCCGTCTCGCCGGAGGTGCAGCGAACAGTGGACGAGGCTCGCGCCGCCTTCTCCAGCGCCATGGACGACGACTTCAACACCGCCGCCGCCCTCGCCGCATTGTTCGACCTGGCCCGCGCCGCCAACACCTTCCTCAGCGCCGGCGGCTTCACCGGAGCCGACGTCGAGGCGCTGGAGCGTGCCTTCCGCGAGCTGGGCGGGGCGGTCCTGGGCATCGTGCCCGACGAGCTCCCCGACGAAGCCGTCGCCGGGCTCGAGGAAGACCTCATCCACCTGCTGATCGAACTCCGGCGGGAGTTCCGCGCCAACCGGCAGTGGCAGGAAGCGGACGCCATCCGCGACCGGCTGGCCGCTCTGGGCGTACAGCTAGAGGACAAGCCCGAGGGCACCACCTACCGGTTGGAAGCGGCGCTTTGACCGAGCTTCTCTACGGGCGCCAGTGCGTGCGCGAAGCCCTCATCGCCGGGCGCAGGCGCTTCCATGCCCTTCTCCTGGCCGAGGGCACCCGGCCCGCGCC
>JAAYAV010000465.1 GCA_012719195.1 Anaerolineae bacterium
CCGCCGATCAGCAGAGCGAAGTAACTCACTCCGGGCGCGGCCACCGTGAATCCCCCGTCGGTGTTCCAGAAGATGAGGGCGGCCACCAGGAAACCCACTCCCGCCGAAACCACCGCCGCCAGCAGTAGGGGCACGGCTGCCTCCAGAAGCACGGCCCGGTAGAGGCGGCGGAGCGGCATGCCGGTCAGCCGAAGCAGCGCGAAGGCGCGCTTGCGCTCCACCAGGCCTCCGGCCACCGAGACCGCCAGACTACAACCGGCGATGACCAGACAGAGCACCATGCCCACGTCCACCATCCGGCGCAGCGCGTTCATGAGCGCATCCTCGTCGGCCATGTACTCGGCCACAGTGTAGGGCACCGGTCCGCGCGGGTTGGCCACCTCCAGCGCCGTGCGAACCCGCTCGATGCTCGCCTGACTGCCGTCGGTCAGCACGAACAGATGCTTGGTGGTGCTCGATGTGTCGGGCGTCAGCGGGGTATCCGCGAGCGAGGCCGAAATCACCGCCATGGCTTCGGGGTCCGCCACCAGCACAAAACCCGCCGCAAGCTGTGTCACCTCCAGCGCCACGTATCCGGACCCATCACCTTCCCCGGCCGGACCCCCCAACAGTGCCCAATCGTGCTCGGTCACTAGGCCGGTCGCATAGCGGATGTAGTCCGAGTCGGTCGCCGAGGCCGGCAAGGAGAGCACCGGGACCACTGCCTGTACGCCCTCCAGCTCCGCCAACCTGGCGACCAGGTCGGAGCTCACGCCGGGGTCGAGATGGCCACCTGCGCCGCTGGCGCCGGCGGAGCCACCCTCGCCGCCGGAGCCGCCCGCGCCGCCGAAGCCCCCGGATGATTCGCTGAACGGCTGCACCACCGTCGAGGCCGGCAGATCCGGTGTGCGGAACGTGCCACTGCCGCTGTTCATCGCTGTCGCGATGATCGAGGTGAAGACCGTGCCGATGAAGACCGCCAGCACCAGGCCGCTGATGGCCCTGAAGGCCCGGCGAGAGTCGCTCCCCAGCCGGCGCGCGGCGATGAGGGTTGAATCGCGGCGGGCGAGCCCGGCCAGCACCCGGCTTCCCACGGACGTGAGCCATGGCCCTACGATCATGATGCTGAGCGCTATCGCCGCGAACACCACGTAGACACTGAAGTTCCGCACCTCCAAGTTGTCGATGAGGGCGGGCACGAGGAGCAGCGCCACCGCCACCGCCGGAGCCAGCAGTCTGATTGCGCGGGGCCGCTTGGGCGGTGCCTTGCGGGTCACGCCGAGCGGCGAGATCTGCACGCGCCGGAGCGTCCACAGGCCGGCAAGCACGGCCGCGATCGGCACCCCGATAGCCACCCCGATGATGGCCAGCGGGCCGAGCGAGAGGTCGCCGGTGAAGAAGGGCTCCCCGGTGAACGGGAGCTGCGCGACCAGCGGGCGGAAGATGTAGAAGAGCGCAAAGCCCACAAGCGTTCCCGCGATGGCGGCCAGCACCGCTTCGACCGCCGCCACGATGTTCACCTGTCCTGGGGTCGCCCCCACCAAGCGCAGCGCCGCCAACCGCTC